>NZ_JBHSPA010000003.1:39437-169367 GCF_042656245.1 Nonomuraea insulae | reverse complement strand
GCGCTGCTTGTCCAGCTTGAGCCACGTCTCCGGGTCGTTGCGGTCGGCGGCGTACTGGCGCAGCGCCCAGTTGCCTTCCTCCGCCGTGGCCCAGTGCAGGAGCTTGCCGGTGGCGCGGAAGAAGCCGACCGGGGCGTAGAGGGTGGTCTTGGCGGCGTACTTGGGTGAGCGGACGGCGTGGTAGCCGATGACGTACCCGGCGTCCTTGGCCTGCCAGGCGAGCATGACGCGGATGCCGCGCCAGGAGCGGAGCGTGGCGGGGATGATCGGCGCACGGCGTTGGGTCTGCTGCGTGGCGTACGGCGCGGCGTCGTCGTCCGGCGGGTCGACCGGAGGTCCGAGGACCGTGTCTTCGATCGCGATGGTCTCGCGGTCGAAGAACTCGTCTTCGGCGGCGGTCTCAGTGTCGTCGTCAGAGGCGCGCTTGCGGCGGCTGTCCAGCGGCACCACCTGGCCGCCGGTCTCGACCGTCGCGGTCGTGGACCGGTCGGCGAACGGGAGACCGTTCAGATCGGTCAGCGGGTCGTCGCTGGACAGATTTTCCGGTTCGTGCGAGTTCTGGGTCATGATGAGGTCACCTCGTGTGCGTACCTGCGGGCGGGGTTGCAGGGCGCGACCGGAGTCTTGGCGGATGAGGTCGCGCCCTGTGCGTTGGTCGAACGGGTCTGGAAAGCCATGTGGATCTCAGCCCGAACGCGCGGGCCGGTCACCACGATGCGCATGAAGATGGCCCCCAGGATGGCCAGGCAGATGGCCGTGACGATGACGGCGAAGGTCAGCATGGCGTCCTCCTCTCAGGCAGGGTTGCTGCGCAGGGCATCGCGGACGGCGCGGGCGGCATCCATCCCGCACCCCAAGGCGCGGCGGAACTTGTCCGCTCCGGAGTCGACGGAGAGCTGACCGGTCCCGATCAGGTGGCGGGCGTGAGCGGTCAGTTTGTCGACGGTGGCCGCATTTGCCCTGTACGACGGGGTGGTAGGGGTACCGGACGGGCGGTGGTCGAGGCTGGCGAACGCGGCCAGGATGATCGGCAGTGCGGTGACGACGGCGACCGCCACGATCGGTCCCAGGATGTGCAGGACCAGTCGGGACAGGGAGAAGTCGGCGGCCACCAGCGGCAGGTAGGGCCAGGCGTTCATGGCGAGCGTGAGCCCCAGGAACAGCCCTTCGTTCCGTACGAGCTTGCGGTCGTTGAGCGGTTGGCCTCGCGTGCCGAGGTAGGCGCGGGCGCCGACCACGACCAGCAGGGCCAGGGACAGGAACGGTTCGACCAGCCAGGCGAAGACCCAGGCCGGAGACCAGGGCGGCGCGCCGTCGGCGGCGAAGTGCTGCACCCCGGCCGTTGACCAGGCCAGCGCCAGCGTGAGCGAGACAAGAGCGGCGGTGACCAGCAGCCGTCGCATCCGGGCGGCCTGCCAGGCGCGCATGTCGGGGTCTTGAGCCAGCGCGTGCAGTCGCGCGGCTTCCTGGGCGGCCTTGCGGCGCTTGCGCACCTTGGCCGTGTCCAGCAGCAGCGGCGCGTCGTCGTCCTGGAGGTCGGTCAGCAGGTGCGCTTCGGCCACCTCCGCACGCAGTTTGCGCACGCGCTTGGTCTCACCGCCGGCCACCGGCTGGGACGGCACAGCGGCTGCGATGTGCTGGTTGGCGAGATGTTCGAGGTCGGCCAGGGCGCTGGCCATCTCCTCCGGACTCGGCTCGAAGGGCTGGTCGGGGTTGGCGATGTGGCTCATGCGGCTTCCTCCGTCCGCGCGGTGGCGGGCTGGTAGTGGTGGGTGTCGGCGTGCGGCGGGGCCATCCGCCATGGATGGGTGAGGATGCTGTGGCGGCTGCTGGTCCGATCCCAGAAGGCGGCGCGGATGCGGGACATCAGCGCTCCTCGTGCCGGGACCGGATACGGCAGGCCCGGCATCCAGGGGCGCAGGACGCGCCGTGGGCGGGGCAGAGCTGGATACGGCGGCCGGTCGCGGTGCCGCACCGGCGGCAGCCGATGACACTGGCGGAGCGCTGGCCGCAGTCGAGGCAGCGGAAGCGAGTCATCACGCCACCTCGTTCGCGTGGCGGCGCGGCAGGAAGGTGAGGAGCGGACGTACGTCCCTCAGCTCTTCTGCGGTGTAGCCCGCCCAGACGCCTTCCTCCGGGTCGAGCGCCATGGCGTAGGACAGGCAGGCGGCGCGGGCCGGGCAGCGCGCCTGGCAGATGGCCTTGGCGGTCGCCTCCCGTACCCATCGCTCTTCGTCGGTCTCGATGTCGGGGCCGGTGAAGAGCACGGCCTTGGTGGAGTCGCATGCCGGTTCGGCGTTGATCAGGTCGTCCAGCAGATCGGCGACGTCGTCGGCCTCGTACTGGTCGGTGTGCTGGTCGTTCACAGCTTCACCCCCAGCGCCCGCAGGGACTGGACGAGGGCGAGGCGGATGCAGGTGGGGCAGATCGACGGCGACGGCGGCTCGGCACCCGGCGCGGACTCCTCCACGCCGTCACACATGAGACAGAACCACTGGATGGGCTCGGTGAGGTCGTCAGGGACGACCTGCATGGTCTTGGACCCGTGGGTCATGATGAAGACACCTCTCTTGAAGGGGCGCCGGGGTGCGGGACTGGTTTGGCGACTAGGGACCGCATCCCGGCTTCTTCGTTGTTTGGCCTGGTCAGCTGGGCTGATCATGCCCTGGTGCGTCTTATTTAAACAAGGCGAACAAGGCCCGTCAACCACTCTGGCATACTTGTTTAAACAAGGAGATCGAGAGGGGCCCAACATGCCCAGCCAGAGGCGGCGCGACGCGCTCCGCGGGGACGTGTCGGCACGGATCGCCGACGACCTACGACAGGCCATCCTGAGCGGCGAGTTCGCCGAGGGGGACAGGCTTCCCAGCACGTCAGAACTCATGGAGCAAGAGCAGGTGTCGTCGCTGAGCGTGCGACACGCCTACCAGGCGCTGATCGGTGAGGGCCTGGTCGTGGCCGTACCGAAGAAGGGCTTCTACGTCCGCGAGTCGCTGTGCATGACCTGGCACATGACGAAGTGGCAGGACCCGAAGCGCCTGGAGAACGTCAAGACCGACGGCTGGACGGCGGACGTCGAATCCGCCGGCTACTCCCATCGCCAGACCATCAGCGTGAGCATCCTGTCCGGCAGCCACCTGGTGGCTGGAACACCGATCGCGGAGCGGCTGGGCATCCCGGAAAGCGAACGCATCGTGGTGCGTAGCCGCGTCCGCTACATCGGGCCAGGCCCGGATCAGCCGGCCAACGAACCCGAGTCACTGGCCGACTCCTACTACGCGTACAACCTCGTCAAGGACACCGGGATCATGGAGCCGAACAGCGTCAACACGGCCCAGGTCCTCGCCGACCTCGGATGCCCGATGCGCGACCACATCGACGAGCTGACTCCGCGCATCGCCTCTCGCCAGGAGACGGACCGCCTGCAACTGGCCGGTGTCATGGCCGTGCTCGAAGTGGTGCGGACTACGTTGACCACCTCAGGGAAGCCGGTCCTGGTGCTGCACCAGATCAGGCCGGGGAATGGGTCGAAGTACATCTACCAAGTGGGGTGCAGCGATGCCTGAGCGCCCCGTCCTGGCGGCCCGTCTCGCCGTCGAGAGCGACACCGAGCGCGTCATTGAGCTGCGCGCCGAGTCCGAAGACTGGCTGGTCAAGCGCGGCATCCAGCAGTGGACGGCCAAGTGGGACGACATCGGCCGACAGAAGATCCACCGCAACATCGCCAACCGCGAGACCTGGGTCTTCGAGCACGACGACGAGACCATCGCCACGGTCACCCTCAACACCCGGCCTGACCTCGACTTCTGGGACCCGGACGCCGATGGACCGGCCCTGTACCTGTACAAACTCCTCCTGGCCCGCGACCGTGCCGGTGAGGGGCTGGGGGCCGACATCGTGAACTGGTCGGTCGACCAGGCCGCCCAGCGAGGGTTCCCCTGGCTCCGGCTGGACGTGTGGAAGACGAATCACGGGCTGCAGCGCTACTACCTGGAGCAGGGATTCGCGCACGTCCGGACGGTGGAGGTGGCGGGACGTGACTCGGGGGCCTGCTTCCAACGGCAGGCCGTTCCCACGAAGGTGGACAACATCGTCGCGGCGACTGTTCAGGCCGAGCGGTGACCCAGGCGGGTCGTCTTCAGGAGGCGCGTCTCTTGTGGTTGTGGGTGCTCACGAGCGCGGCCCAGACGAGGCGAGCCGTGGCGTGGCGGCCCCGGCCGGTCTCCTCATACCCGTTCCTCTTGGTGTGGCGCAGGACGAAGAACAGCCCGGCCTCGCAGCACCACTCGTACTCGCCGCAACACGAGGTCTCCATGACCCGGACCGGGCGCGAGCTGGATGGGACGTGCGGTTCCCATGCGTACATGACGTGCTTTCCGTTTACGCGCGGAGGGCGGCGCATGTGCACGCCGCCCTCCGCGATAGCTGATCTGTCGTACGGATCCGCCGGCCTCACTCGGCGGCAGCGACGGCCTTCTCCCGGCACACGCGCAACAGGGTCACGCCGTAGATGTAGGAGGGGTCGGATGCGTAGCGGTCGAGACGCACGACCTGCACCACGCCCGTGGTACCCGGCCCTAACGACTCCAGCGCCTGCCGCAACAGCACGGCGGCGCGCTCAAGCTCCCCGGTAATGCCGCACGATCCCCGGCCGTCGTCGTCAGAAGCCGTCCACGAGTAGAAACCCTCGGTGTCGAAGTGCACGACTACATCAGAGCCACGCGTTCTGCCACGCCAGTAGAGGACACTGAGAGGCGAGCCTTGCTGTCCGCCCCCGTGTCCGCCTGCCCCCGGAGGTGCACCGGATGAACGACGACGCTCCAGAGGTTCCTGTCTGGGCCACCCGCCTGCTCGCCGCGCGCACCACCCGCGAATGGTCCCAACGCGACCTGGCCCGTGAGCTGATCAAGGCCTCCGACAAGCCCCTGACCGAGCTACCGAACCTCATCCGCCGCATCCGGGGCCACGAGACCGGCGAGCACCGCCCGGACGCCTTCTACACCACGCTCTACTGCAAGGCGTTCGGCCTGACCGAAGACCAACTGTTCGGCACCGTGATCAAGCCGGTCCCCACCCTGGCTCTCCCAACGCTCGCGCCCGACGCCGACCTGTATGAGCGCATCACCCGCGCCATCAAACACCCCTCCCGCGTCGATCTGGCCACCGTGCAATGGCTGGAACACTGCCTGGCCGAACACCGCCGCGTCGAGGACACCATCGGCAGCCGCCCCCTCCTGCCCCTCATCCACGCCCAGCTGTCCACCGTGGCCGACCTCGCCCGAGGCGCCCGGGGCCCACTCGCCGACCGGGCCGTCGCCGTCCTGGCCCAGTACGCCCAGTTCATCGCCTGGATGTGCCACGATTCTCGTCGGCACGCCGCCGCCCTGGCCTGGTACGACCGCTCCCACGCCTGGGCCATCGAAGCCGGAGACGCCTGCCTCGCCTCCACCACCCTCAACATGCGCGCCCACCAAGCTTGGAGCCTCGGCGACGCCCCCCGCTGCATCCGCCTGGCCGAAGCCTCCCGCTGGCACGACGGCCGCACCACCCACGGCGTCCAAGGCATGGCCGCCCAAATGGCCGGCCGAGGCCACGCCCAACTCGGCGAAGCCAACCAAGCCCGCACCCGACTCGCCGAAGCCGAAGACCTCATCCGCACCGCCGCCGAACACCCCGACGACGAACCACCCTGGATGTACTTCTACGACGAGGGCTGGTTCCTCATGCAACGCGGCATGGCCGAACTGGAACTCGGCGACGGCCGCCGCGCCGCCGGCTACCTCGAACGCGGCCTGTCCAAACTGCCTGACCACTACCGCCGGGACAAAGCCTGGTACGGAGCCTGCCTCGCCCGCGCCCAGGTCATCCAAGGCGACGCCGAAGCCGCAGTCGCCACGGCTCTGGATGTCACTCCGGATGCCACGGCGCTCAATGCCTACGCCGTGACCGAACTTCGCCGCATCGCCCACGACCTAGCGATGGCAGGCGCTCCCGGTTCTGAGGCGATCAACGAGTTCTTGTCGGGCTCGAAGCTGTAGCCAGTGTCTCTGCTGTCCCCGCTGTCCCTCACCCTCGCTTGAAGTGCGAATATCCACGGAGCCAGCGGGGACAGCTCCGAGACTGTGATTGCCGTACTGTCCCCAAGTACTGCTGGAACACTGCCCTCGGCTGCCCCCAGTGTTTCAGCGCTTTTGCATGGATTGAGAACCGATCCAAGGCACGCGAGCCGGAGCATGGCGTCGCAAGACGCGTTCAGCCGGAAGGAATGCCCGGATGAGGGCGGGAGGAGGCGCTGTCGCGAGCCACTGGCACTCGCCAGCAAGAACTTGCACGAACCTCTCCACGCGCCTATCGGCATTTTCTTCGGCAATAAACACTGCAGCGGCTCGGAGGCCAGAACAAACATGTCCAGCAGCTTCTAGCAGTTCAGCTTTCGCCGGTTCAGCTCCGACAGCAAGCAAGCCCGCCAACCGGTCGCGCTCTCCCGCCACATGCGCCGCCGCGAGGCACAGGACAGTGGTGGCGCTTACGTCTGCTACTTCCCCTGCATTTTTCATGGCATGCGCGATCAGAGGTAGCTCCACGAAAAACAAAGGGTCGATCGTTCCCCACAGACCATCGGCGAGGTTGAGAGCAACCTGAATCGCGCTCTGATCAATGCATAGGACTGGACGTTCAGCCTCCTGCCGAAGCTCCCACCTCGTTATCCCTTTGTCTACCTGTGCGGCCCTCAAAAGGGCGCGCAGCAGAGTCCGCATTGTTCCGCCGGAGAGGTTGGGCACTTGCATATACATACACGTTCCTCGCCTCTGGACATCCAATACTGGCTGGCCCACCTCACCCATGACCTGAAGCATGTCGAGGCATCTGGTCACCTCGTTGTTCTCATCCACTTGCCACGGGTTCATCTGCGAGTTCTGCGCATAAGAAACAGCGACACCTATCTCAAAACCTTGGCATATAGTCCGAGCCTGGAGAGCCGTGTCCAGCATTTCATCGAGCTCTACCGCCTGGTCGCCGAGCATGACCTTTCCTTGCGAGGCATCCCAATGAAATTCTTCATGCGCGATTGCGTTACGCCACTCGGGAAGCACCACTGCAGCCAGCATCGAGCAGAGAGGGTCGCTCTTTTCTGCCCCCAATAGGTCAGCGATCGTGCTGAGGGTGACTCGAGGTGGTATCTGCCTGCCAAGCAACTGCAAGACCGCAATAGAAGTCAACTTAACGTCGCCTTCCGATATCACCTTATAGAGATCCGCAAGTGGCCTGACCTGGTCTCCCTCGAACGTCGCCGCACGGTACGTTTTCCACGCATTCACGAGTCCTTGAAATGCCGACAACATCAAGGGCTCGCGTTGCACGTGCCGCGCTATTACTGCGCGAGTGCGTTCCAAATCAGCTTTCAAATTCTTGGTGACTAGATCACGAGCGTGCATCACGGCGCGATGTGCGATCAGCGGGCGATCAGACGCCGCGAGAATGGTTAGGTGTTGGCGGAGCTCACCGGTGAGAGGCAATGACTCATCGATCAAATGGCGCATCTGACGGTGCAGTCTTCGATCAAGGCCGCGCGGATCTCGCGCCCAGGCGGCCGCGATCCGGGCCCTTGATGTTAAACCACTTCCTTGCCTTACATCAGCTGTCGATAGCCCTAGAACGCGCTCATACGCATCCTCCTGTTCGTCGATTGGCGAGGCGAGTGCATCATTGAGCCGTTCAGCTGCAGCGTCGCCCTCGCGGGCAGATGTCCACAGCGCCAACCACGCCGCAGCGTCCCATCCCTGCCCAAGGCACTCGATCGCGTCATGCACAGAGCGAAGAGCTGAAACGGCAAGGTCATCTGCGGCCTTGCCTTCACGTGTACCGGTGCCAGGTGGCTTGAAGCGGGCAATCTCCGCCATGACGGCGACGAACGTGGCCCCACGTGTGCTCAGCTCGCGCGCCAATCTCGGGAGTTGCTTGCTCACAACCTCCCGCGCGGCGGACGCCAACGGAACAAGGTCCTCCAACGTTGATCTGATCCGCCACCACTGCTCAATGAGACGCGCATCTATGAGGACGGCCCTCCACTGACTGAGAGTGACCGGCATGAAAGCGTTGCCGTGCCGCTTAGCGGCCTCGCTTGGAGGGACGGCGAGGCTCAGATTCCGGATCAGAGCGCGAGTTGCTTCCTGAACCTCGCGCGACACGTTGCCCAAGTCCTTGGGCAGGCCCGTTTCCACGACTGCAGTTTGCCAGTGGAGGGGCAAGCATGGCTCCTGAATATCCTCTCGCGCGGCTTTCGACTCGCTACACCTGTCCGGCCACCTCTGTGCGTGACAGTCTGCGTGACAACCAACGCGGACGATCACGAACACCGGTGGACGCTGCAGCACCCCCAGCGCAGGTCACGAGTCATGCTCCGCCGATAGGAACTAGAGTTTGAATTGCTTCGGGACGAAGAGGTCGTGGGTTCAAATCCCGCCACCCCGACAGTATCGCCGCAGGTAGAAGGCCGCCTCCGTAGATCGGAGGCGGCCTTACTCGTTGCCTGAGTGCCTCGCGGCGGCCTGCCTCAACCTTCCTTCGCGCCTTCTTCCAGGCCCGGATGACCCGCCGATCTGGCGTTTGGATCGCTGGCCCGTGCTCCAGCGCCCACTCACATCTACGGCAACCAAGTCGTGCTCTTCCTCCATGGCAGCGACCAGCCAAGTGATCTCCCTGCTCTTCCTCCAGGAAGTCAGATTGGACAGCCACGGTCGTTGCGCTTATTACGACGAGGACTGAGACACGGCGAAGGGCCGCATACTGACCGAGTGCCTCGGAGTCCCCGGCCGACGGGACTCTCGTCACACCTGCCATACGTCCATGAGGCGGACGCCGCGCCCGGGCGGGATGCTGCAGGGCTTGCGCCGGGGCCGGGCCGCCTCCTATCTTGGAATGAGTGTTCCAAGATAGGAGGCGGCGCAGTGCCTGACATCAAGCACTTCGATCCCGACGTGACTCTGGATCGAGTGGTGCGCCTGTTTTGGCAGCGCGGGGCCGATACCACCGGTATCGCCGAGATCGTCGAGGTGAGCGGGCTCAGCCGTTCCAGCCTGTATGCGACCTTCGGCGGCAAGACACAGCTGCAGGCGGCCGCGCTGGAGCGCTACCTGCAGCGGCAGTCACGTCCAGTCTTCGAGGCCCTGGCCGCCGACACGCGCGGCGTGCCGGCCATCGCCGCGTTCTTCCAGCGGCTGGTGGCGGCGCGGTGTTCGGGCGAACACGCCCGCTGGGGATGCCTGGTCACCAACACCCACGCCGCGGCGGGCGGCGAACTGCCGGAGATCCGCACGATTCTGGATCGCCACCACGACGCGCTGCGGGCGGCGATGCGCGCCGCTCTCCAGGCGGCGCGTGCTGATGGCCAGCTCCGGGCCGGCCTGGATGTGGAGGGGGCAGCCGAAGCACTGACCCTGCAGGCCTATGCGGTCAACCTGCGCTCGCGAGCCGGCGCCGAAGCCGCCGTCCTGCTGGCGGGCGTGCGCGCCGTCCTTGACGCTTTCACCACTGCACAGGAGAGATGATGAGCGGTTTCCGTACCTACGACGAAAGCGACGCCCCCGAGGCCGCCCGGCCGATGCTGGAGGCGGCCAAGAAGCGCATGGGATTCGTGACCACGCTGAACGGGGTGATGGCCGAATCGCCGGAACTGCTGGCCGGCTACAACGCGCTGGCCGAGCAGTTCGGCAAGTCGTCACTGTCCCTGGCGGCCAAGCAGGTGGTGCTGATCACCGCCAGCGTGGCCAACGGCTGCGAATACTGCGTGGCCGCGCACTCCACGCTCGCGCTCAAGGCACGGGTACCCGCCGAAGTGGTAGAGGATCTGCGCGCGGGCAAGCCTGTGCAGGACGCCGGGCTGGAGGCGGTCCGCCGGCTGACTCAGCTCATCGTCGCCCAGCGCGGCTGGGTGGACGACGCCGAGATCGAGGCGTTCCTGGCCGCCGGGCACACCCGCCGCCAGGTGTTCGACATCATCTTGGGCGTGGGGATGAAGACGCTGTCGAACTACACCAACCACATCGCCCACACCCCGCTGGACCCTGCCTGGCAGGAGCAGGAGTGGACCCGGGAGCAGGCGACAGTCTGACATCTCCCCGATCCGGCGCCGGCGTCGCCCATCCAGCTCGGGCGGCACCGGGGCGAGACCGGATCCGCCCCGGGTGCGGCCGGCGCTGCTGGTAGGCGCCTAACAGGTCGGGCAGCTGACCGCTTCGATGGCGGCCGGATCGGCAAGATCACTCATGTCTCAGAATCTGTCGCGACCAGCATTCTGAGAACAACGCCAAGATCACGATGTCATCGATGTTCGTGACGGCGAACAACCCCGCCGCCTGCCCGACGACGCTCGCATTCACGCCCGGTTCTTCCCTTTCGCCTCGGTGTGCTGTGGGCGACCTTATCGGCCACCTGCATGCCCGGCACCGGGAAGCCATCACGGGGGAGCACGTCCAGCGCGGCTGCCTCCAAGAGGATGATGATCATGGCGTCACCTTGCGCGCGGACCGCCTGCGCCAGATCGCCCGAACGATCAGCGGCACCCCGACCGCGATCGGCAGCGTCGGGTGGCTCCAGGCGGGCAAGTGCTCCCAGAACGGCAGATGCGGGCCGTTGTCGAGGTAGAAGCCGCTCAGCAGTGCCACGTAGGACACTCCCATGCCCGCGATGTGCACAACCGGCCGGCGGTACCGCATCAGGTAGCCGACCAGCGCGACACCGAAGGCCAGGCAGCCGATGACGAACAGCGGCGCATTCTCCCGCCACCGGATTGCCGACAGCACCGCCATCGAGGCGGACACCACCCCCAGCCCCGGCAGATAGATCCGGCCGAATCGCCGGTGCCGGGCCCCGCCCTTGCGCGACAAGGCGGCCACCGCGCCGCACGTCACGCAGGCCAGCCCAGCGGTGACATGGACGGCAAGCGCGGCGAAGAAGACCGGGCCGGCGTTCGCCACCGGGATTCCCAGAACGTCGATCTCGTCCACCCGGCACCCCTATAGGTAGCAATGCTATATATAGGGACGCTACTCCGGCCGTTGCCTGGGCGGAAGGCCCGATATAGCGTTACTACCTATGCGGGCGGAAGCGCTCAAAGGACACCTGGACGGCCTGCTGCTGGCCGCCCTCGAAACCGGCCCCTTGCACGGGTACGCGGTCAAGGAAGCCCTGCGCGAGGCCACCGAGGGCCGCATCGACCTGCCCACCGGCACCGTCTACCCCGCCCTGCACCGCCTGGAGCGAGCCGGCCTGATCGCCGGAAGCTGGTCGGTCGTAGCGGGACGCCGCCGCCGCACCTACGAGCTCACCGCCAGCGGCCGAACGGCTCTGTCCGGCGAGCGGGCCAACTGGCGGGAGTTCGCCACCGCCGTCACCGCCGCGCTGGGAACCCGGACATGGCCGGCCACCAACTGATCACCACTCAGCTCGCCCTCCTGTCCCGCCGGCTGCCCGCCAAGGCGGTGCAGGAACTGGCCGACGGGCTACAGGAGACCTACGAGGTCCACCTGGCGCAGCTGGGCGACCCGGACAAGGCCGCGCGCGCCGCCCTGAGCGAGTTCGGCGACGCCGACACCATCACCACGGCGTTCGTCCGCGCCTCCCCCTGGCGACGCATCGCGGTCACGCTGCTGCTAACCGGCCCGATCATGGCAGTGCTGTGGGGGCTCAGCCTGATCGCGGCGCAGGTGTGGACCTGGCCGGTGCCCGCCCCCGCCCGCATCGGCTACGGGGCGGGACTCGTGGCCGTCGTCGCGATACTGCTGACGGCCGCCCGCGCGCAACACGCCTACCAGCGAACCCGCACTGCCGCCTTGGCAGGCGCGGCCGGACTCATGATGCTCGACGCGGGCATGCTCATCGCGATCGTCACCGTGGCGCCCACCGCGCCGTGGCCGCTGGCACTGGCCGTACCAGCGAGCCTGCTCCGCATCATCGCCATCCTCAGAGCCTTGCCCACAGCACGGACAGCCTGAGTAGCCACAGGCCGGCCTGTTCGTAGAAGCGGATGGTCTTGGTGGACAAACCCGCTGCGGCGGCCAGAGTGCCGATGCGCATATCCCCAAGACCAGAGCCTTGACCTTCCACCGCAGTGGAAGGTTTACCTTCGAACCGAAGGCCAACCCCGCAGGACGAGAGCATGAGGAGGCCGGGCGATGGAGCTGATCGTGGTGACGGTGCCGGACTGCCCGAACGCCCCGACGCTGGAGCGGCGCCTGGCCCAGGCGCTGGCCGAGACCGGCGCGACGGAGGCCGCCACGATCACGCGCCGCACGGTGAGCGACGCCGAGCAGGCGGATCGCTGGCAGATGCGCGGCTCGCCGACGTTGCTGATCGACGGCCACGACCCGTTCGCCGCTCCCGCGACCCCGACCGGTCTGGCCTGCCGGATGTATCGCGATGCGCAGGGCCGCCTGGAAGGGGCGCCGTCGGTGCCGACGCTGGTGGCGGCCCTGCGCATCGCCCTGGACCAGGGTCCTCGCCCACGCCGGGCAGGAGCCGGCGCCGGTGTGGATTGATGCTCACGATCGATGGCGCCCATTGCCAAAACATTCCCCATTCGAGCTATCATCGCGATATGGCGATTGATCCAGAAGGCGGCCGGTGTGTCAGCGCAGACATCGCCGCCGGCATCTCCCCGGCGGCGGCGCTGTTCCACTCCTTGGCCGATGAGACCCGGCTGCGCATCGTGCGGCGGCTCGCGCGCGGCGAGGCGCGCGTGGTGGATTTGACCGGCGAGTTGGGGCTGGCGCAGTCCACGGTGTCCAAGCACCTGGCCTGCCTGCGCGACTGCGACCTGATCGACTTCCGCGCCGAAGGCCGCCAGTCCTTCTACTCCCTGACCCGGCCCGAACTCATGGACCTGCTGGCCTCCGCCGAGCTATTGCTCGCCGCCACCGGCCACGCCGTGACACTGTGCCCCGACAGCGGCACCCAGCCGGCCACCGCGGCCGACGGCCCCAGCGAACTCGACCATGATCTCGCCCGCCTCCATGAGCAGACCGGCGACCACATCACAGGGGAGGCGGTGTCGTGACCACGCTGAACCCGGTCGCCCCGGCCCGGCGGACCGTCCTGCGGCGGCGGGTCCGGCTGCTGGTCGCGGCGACCATCACGTACAACGTCATCGAGGCCGCCGTCGCCATCACCGCCGGCAGCATCGCCTCGTCAGCGGCGCTGATCGGCTTCGGCCTCGACTCCGTGGTAGAGGTCGCCTCAGCCGCTGCCGTGGCCTGGCAGTTCTCCGCCACCGACCACGAACGCCGTGAGAAGACCGCGCTGCGCGTCATCGCGATCTCGTTCTTCGCGCTGGCCGCCTACGTCACCTTCGACGCCGTCCGCGCCCTGCTCGGCGTCGGCGAGGCCGAGCACTCCACCGCCGGACTGATCCTGGCCGCGCTGTCCCTGGCGATCATGCCGTTCCTGTCGTACGCTCAGCGCCGCGCCGGCCGCGAACTCGGCTCCGCCTCCGCGGTGGCCGACTCCAAACAGACCCTGCTGTGCACCTACCTGTCCGGCGTGCTGCTCGTCGGACTGGCGCTCAACAGCCTGTTCGGCTGGTCCTGGGCCGATCCGATCGCCGCCCTGGTGATCGCCGCCGTCGCGGTCAAGGAAGGTCGCGAAGCCTGGCGCGGGGACGCCTGCTGCCCGCACCCCCTCGCCCCCGCCGACGAGGCCGCCACGGCGAACGAGGAAGGCTGCGCCGACGACTGCTGCCAGAGCGACACCCCCGCCACCGTCAGCATCGACACGATGATCAGGAGGCATGATGATCGGCCGGATGCCTGAGCGCGTGCGCGCCGCCTACCAGGCCGAGATGCGCGCCGCCCGCGTCGCCACGCAGGCGGAGGCCCGCTGGCGGCACCTGGAGCGCGCCCATATCCTGTCCCAGCCCTGGCCCTGGCCGCACACCGCCAACCACATCGCGATGTTCGCCCTCGCCGTGGCCCAGCGCGACCGCCGCGAAGCCCTGGGCCAGGTCGTGCGCATCATCGTCGCGGCGCCCGGCTCGGCGCTGGATCGCTACCCCGAGGGCAACACCGGCCGCGCCCGCGTCGGCCTCACCCAGCCCATGCCGGTCCCCGACGACCTGGCCGCCGTACTCCAGGCCGCCTGACCTCCACTCACCTACCAGCACCAGTACCAGCGGCGCCGGCCGCGAGGAAGGACATTAGAAGCGATGAAGGTCGCGACGTTGCGGCAACTGGCCGACGCTCGCTCTTCACGCCTGTCAGATGTTCCAGACGGTGATGCAGAGCAGCGGGGCCAGCAGGACCGCGAAGGGTCCGCTGAGCAGCAAGGTGGCGGCCGAGTATGCCGCGGCCGGCACCCAGCGCGGGCGTTCGTGGTGGCGTAGCAGGCGGAAGACCCGTTCGGCCACGGCGGCATCGGCCAGGGCGAACGTACCCGCTCCGTCGTCGAGTTGCGGGCTGGCCATCCGGACGAGAGTCCGGGCCAGCACGTATTCGCCGTGCGTGCGACGAGCGTGGTCGTCGGCGATCATCTCCAGCAGCGTGGGAACAGTCTCGCGCGCCGTCCGGGCGGCCGGAAGCCAGGGAAACGCCCGAGCCAGCGCGATGAAGGGCAGCAGGACCAGATCGTGACGGCCGCGAGCATGCGCCCGCTCGTGCCCGAGCACCGCCTCCAGCTCCTGCGGGCTGAGCAGGTCGAGAGTTCCCTGGCTGAGCACGACCCGCTTCCGCCGGCCCGGCAGGCAGTACGCGACCCGTTCCCGGCTCGGCAGCACGTACGCGTCGTAGACCGGCGAATGGTCGGCCACCACGTCCACGAGCAGGCGTTGACGCCGCTGCTGGGCGATCGTCTTCACGGTGACCCGGGTCGTGTGGACGAGCAGCCAGACGATCAATCCGGCCGACCAGGCGAGCGCCGCGATGTGGAGCGGTCCGAGCCCGTTCAGCCCGTGCCCGTTGACGATCTGGCTGGCGAGGGTGTGCGCGCCGTGCGGGAAGACCGCCGCCAGCGGGGCAACCGCCGCCACGAGCCCGATCCCTACGGCGCCCAGGCCGCCGGCCAGACAACTGGCTTGCCAGAGCACCAGTGCCGCTCGGGGATGACGGTACGTCCACGGCGCGGCGGCCAGCCGGCCACCGAGCGCGATCGGCGCGAGCGCGACGCCGGCCGCCACCAGCCAGACGGTCACGGTGCGGTCCCGCCCCGCCCGTTCAGTGCTTCCCGCAGGGCTGCTGCCATCTCGGGTGTCACCGTGCCGACGAAGTGTTGAGCGGTCGCCGCGAGGTCGCCGGCCTCTTCCAGGGCGGCACGCATCACCTCCGCGACGAAGGCGTCCCTGCCCGCCTTCGCCTTGTAGAGGTGAGCGCGGCCGATCCTTTCGCGCGAAACCAGGTCTTTCTGCGACAGCCGCAGCAGAACGGTCAGTACGGTCGTGACGGCCGGCTGAGACGGCAGCCCTTGGGCGATGTCCTGGGCGAACATGCCCTCCGGGTGGCTCCAGAGGGCTTCCATGATTGATCGCTCCAGGTTGCCGAGCCGCACCATCGCACCCTCCCGCTGCCGTCTACGCTCCGTAGAAGGCTACCGGCGGGCGGAGCCGGACCGAGGACGGCCGGCCCCGCCCGCAAGGTGAATATGCGACTATCTCCTGCTCTTGCCCTGAATGTCGGCGCCGCTGTCCGCCGCGGCCCCGCGCGCGGACCTCGCGGCCCTGGCGTCGGGTCCGGGCAGGTCGGAGGAGAGGGCGTAGACGACGGCGGCCGTGGCGATCGCTCCGGTGTTCAGCGCGAGCGCCTTGTCGCTGATGTTGCGCCTGGTGGTAGCAGGGGTCGTAGGGCTGGCCCGCGGTGCCGCCGAACAGCGCGGCCTCCTCGGCTGTCTTGACGCCCTCCGCCCCGGTGAACAGCCCAGAGGGGACGCCGGTCGCGATGAAGGGCCCGTAGTCTGAGCGGCCGTCGAAGTCCGTGCCGTTGTCGCACGTTCCGCGCTGGATGAGGGCGATGTTGCCCGGGGTGAAGCCGGCGAAGTCGGCGGCCTGGCAGCCGGAGTTCGAGGTGCTGGGGGTCGGTCCTGGCGGCAGCACGAGGTCCACGTTCTGCAGGGTCGCGGTGACGTCACCTGGGCCGGAGTAGCTCATCGTGGCGAACTCGCCGATCGAGGAGCCGTCGGGCGGGGTAGGGGTGCCTTTTCACGGCGGGCGCAGTGATGGTGTCGATCAGTTTGCCTCCACCCACACGATGTCCAGCATGGAGAACGCCCTAGAGCAAGGTGCTCCAGTAGGACCAGAACCGAACCCCGATCATGGTGATGAGGGCGAGGAACCAGATGGTGAGCGGCACGGTGTGGTACGTGGCGAGCGTCCCGGCGAGGCGGCGCATGGCCCCTGGCGCGGGGAGGTGCCCGTGGACCACGTTGCGCACGGTGACGTACCAGAAGATCGGTACGGTCACGGCCCACACGAGCATGCAGTACGGGCACAGCGCGCCGATGACATAGAGACTCTGGAAGATCAGCCAGTGCACGAAGACCACGCCGGCGGTGGCTCCGGCTTGCAGACCGAGCCAGAACCAGTGCGGCAACCGAGCACCGGCCAGCAGGGACGCACCGACCGTGGTGACGATGGCGAAGGAGGCGATGCCCAGCAACGGGTTGGGGAAGCCGAAGAGTTCGGCCTGTGGCGTACGCATGATCGACCCGCAGGACAACACCGGGTTGATGCTGCAGCTCGGAACGTAGGCCGGGTCCGCCAGCAGGGCGATCTTCTCGATCGTCAGGATGAAAGCGGCGATCAGCCCAACCCCACCACCGATCAGCAGCAACCGCGGCAGCAGGCGGGGGAAGGGCTCACGCTCACGTTCGATGGCGGGGACGACGCCCAAGGAGGGCGTGGTGTTACTGAGCGAGCGCCGCATCGATGGCCGCCTTGAACTCGTCGGGGGTACGGGGCTCGATCTTCTTGCCGTTGAGGAAGAACGTCGGGGTGCCCTGCACGCCCAGCGCCTCACCGTCGGCGGCGTCCTTCTTGACCCTCGCCAGCGTGGCCGGATCCTCATACGCCTTGTCCCAGGCGGCCAGGTCCAGCCCCAGCCCCTCGGCCAGCTTGCGGAAGAACGCGTCGGCCGGCACCTGCTTCTCGGCCCACTGGGTCTGGGTCTGGTACATCTGCTGGTACATCGCATCGAACTTGCCCTGCTGGGCGGCGGCCTCCACGGCCCGCGCGGCGCGCTCGGCGTTGAAGTGGCTGCCGATCGGGAAGTAGCGGGCGACGAACGTGACCTTTCCCGCGTAGTCCTTTCGGAGCTGTTCGACCGTGGGGAAGTACGCCTTGCAGGCTTCGCATTCGAAGTCGAGGAACTCCACCAGCGTCACCTTGCCGTCCGCGGCGGTCTGCAGCCGGTGGCTGTCCTCACGAACCACTTGCGGCCCACCGGCCGCCGCGGAGTTGTCGCCCGTCCTGTCCGCTCCTGAGCCCAGGCTGCCGATCGCCAGCCATACGGCCACCACCACCGCGAACACGCCGATCGCGGCAACCGACATGGTGACGTTCCTCCTGCGCGCGGAACGCTGCTTCTCCTCTGCGCGCAGGGCCTCGACCTTGGCGCGCCGGGCCTCACCCCGGTCCTGTTGCTGCGGCACGTAGGACTCCTCACCACCGATTGTTTCTACGGAGTGTAGAAGATAGCTGAGGTGGTCGCGCAGCGGGACGTGCCCGCAGGCTCGACAGCCTTGGCCCCGATGCTCGGCCACGGCGAGCACGACGCCCTCAGGAGCGGGCGGGACGTGCGCTGGTCTCCTGGGACCTATGGTTGGTGTGTGAAGAGTTCTTCAACTGATCAGGTGACGGATATCGAGGGCTGCAGCACCCGCGTCGTCGATGCCGAGCGGGTCTCGGTGGTGCGCTCGCGCATGCCCGCCGATGACGATCTGGCCGACACCGCGGATGTTTTCGGGTTGCTGTCCGATCCTGGCCGGTTGCGCGTCTTGCTGGCGCTGTTGGAGGGCGAGTTGTGCGTCTGTGACCTCGCCGTGGTGAGCGGGCTGAGCGAATCGGCCACCTCGCACGCGCTGCGGCTGCTGCGCGCTCATCGGGTGGTGTCGGTACGGCGGGCCGGGCGGATGGCGTACTACCGGCTCGACGACGCACATGTCCGGATGTTGCTCGATCTCGCGGTCGCGCACACCGAGCATACGCAGGCGATTCATCCCGAGCGCGACGACAACGTGTAGCGGCGGAACTGGGGCCGCTCGGAGACGGCCCCAGTAAGAGACGTCAGGATGCCGTGGAAGCGACTGCGCTTGGTGCCACGCCCTTCAGACGTCCACTCCGCTCCAGGTACCGGACCGCCGCAGTCGATCCGAGACCGGCGGCAACGAGCAGGATCCAGGGCAGGCCGGGCAGACCGGAGGCGCGGCTCAGATCCATGGCCGCACCGCTGAGCAGGTTTCCGGCCAGGATGCCGAATCCGGACAGCAGGTTGTACAGGCCGTAGTAGGTGCCGATCAGGCGGCCGCCGCCGACGTCGGCGATGAGCGCCATCTCGAACGGAAAGGCCACCAGCGTCCCGGCCGTGAGCAGCACGACGCAGACGATGACGGGTGCCCAGGCGAGCGGCCCAGGCAGCGTGACATGCGCCGCCGCGGCCATAGGCAGAAACGCCACGCTCATGAGCAGCAGCCCGCGAGTGATGGCCTGGCCCCGGCTCCACCTGGCCGAACACCACGCGGTCACCCGCACCTGCCCGGCGATGCCGAGGACCGCGGAGATCACGTACAGCATGGCAGTGGCCGAGTCGCCGCCGCTGACACGCTGCGCCTCGATGGGCAGACCCAGATACATCTGGTACGACAGCGCGTACGAGGCGATCATCGCGACGGCGAAGGAGAGGAAGGTCCGGTTGGTGAGGACCTCGCGCCAATCGTGGAGCACCGGCCGGTTGGAGTCGGCCTCGGCTCCGTGGCGGGCGGGCAGATAGAAGCCTTGCAGCAGGGTCAGGAGCGCGAAGATGGCCGCCGCCGACAGGCAGATGCTCTGGAAACCGAGGTTCAGCAGCGCGACGCCGACGAGTGGCCCGGCCAGGATGCCCGCCTGGTAGAAGACGTTGAACACGGCGAACGCCTCCACCTTGCGCTCGCCCGCCTCGTGGGAGAGGTAGGCGCGGGCGGCCGGGTTGAACAGCGCTCCGGCCAGCCCGGTCAGGACGGCGGCGGTGATCAGCCAGGGCACGGAGCCTGCCAGGCCGAACAGGGCGAACCCGACAGTCCGCAGCGCGCACCCGGCCATGATCACGCCTTTGTAGCCGAGCCGGTCCGACAGGGTGCCGCCGAGGAGGAACAGGCCCTGCTGGCTCAGGTTGCGTATGCCGAGGATGAGCCCGATCATCCAGGTCGCGAGGCCGGCCGCTCCGGCCAGATGCGTGGCCAGGTACGGCATGAGCATGTAGAAGCCCAGGTTGATGCCCACCTGGTTGACCTGCAGCAGCTGGATGGGGCGGTTGAACGACCGGAACTGGCGGATGGTCCCCGTCATCAGCCGGCCTTCCGAGACGCGGTGGCGAGCGGATCGATCACGTTGGCGCATCGGGTCCAGCGGTGTACCTCGTGGTCGCGTGGAGAGTCCACCTCTTCCGGCTCGTCGGCGGGTGGCGCGTCGAGCAGGTCGTGAGCCCGGCAGTAGTCGTCGTCGAAGATGGTGTTCCAGTAGCGCCACGGGCCGTCGGGGAAGACCGCCACGACGCTGCGCTCGGCCGGGCCGGTCCGCGCCAGCCACCGCGCCACCAGCGCGACGGCTCCCGTGCTCCATCCGCCGGTGACGTAATGCTGACGGGCCATGGTGCGGCAGGTCCACACGGCTTCGGCGGCGCTGACCCAGTGCACCTCGCTGAAGGCGTCGTAGTCGACGTTGCGCGGGTAGATGCTGCTGCCCAGTCCGCGCATCAGCCGGGGCCTGGCCGGTTGGCCGAAGATGGTCGAGCCGACGGTGTCGACGCCCACGAGCCGCAGGCGGGGGTTGTGGCGGCGCAGAACCCGGTAGATGCCCGCGCTGTGCCCGCCCGTGCCCACCGAGCAGACGAGCACGTCGATGTGGGGCAGCTGGCGGAGCAGTTCGTGGGCCAGCCCGGCGTAGGCGTCGACGTTGTCGGGATTGTTGTACTGGTCGGGGCAGTAGGAGCCGGGTAGCTCCCGCATCAGCTGCTGGACGCGCTCCCGCCGGGCTTCCTGCCAGCCTCCGGTCGGATGGGGCTCGGTCACGATCTCCAGCCGTACGCCGTAGGAGCCGAGCAGTCTGCACATCAGCGGTTCCATGCCCGGGTCGGCCACCAGCACGACGGGATGTCCGAAGACGATGCCGGCCAGTGCGAGGCCCAGCCCAAGGGTGCCGCTGGTGGATTCGATGATCGTGCCACCGGGGCGCAGGCCGCCGCGTGCGCGGGCCTGGCGGATCATGTGCAGACCGGGGCGGTCCTTGATGCCGCCGGGGTTGAAGCCTTCGAGCTTGGCCCAGAAGGACTGTCCATCGGGCACGAACGGGTCGGCTACGAGAGCAAGCGGCGTGTCCCCGACCGCGAGCGAGAGAGACGCATGTCCGGTTGTCAGCGCGCTTTCCGGGCGCGCGAAGGCGATTTGCGATGTCATTGGAGAATCCTCGGCTCAGTGACGCTATCCGGCATGACGGAATAACCGCCTTGCCACATGGAAGAGAAGACGACAGCACAGGCCGAGGTCCTATATGCGCATCACGCCGAGTTTTTCCCGATATAGAAAAGAAGAGAGCGCTATTTCCGCAGGAGCCGCGGGAGGGCTTTCGGCCATCCACGGCGAACCGATGCACGTGGACGCCATTCTGACGACTGGCGCGGATGCACCGTCCGGGCTGAATGCCGAAAGTTCCTGCTCGGTCCCATGACGATGGTTTTCCGGCAATTCGTGGTGCACGCACCCCGCGTCTTGCCAGGCCAACGAAGTGTGGGCAGGATGCACGTCCGCCTCTGACAGCACCATGGCCGCACACGCGCCGCCATGGGCGAAAACCACTCCGGTGAACAGCGCGAGGGCGATCAGGGCACGCGCCAGAAGCCGCCCGGCATTCCATGTGGCCGGACGGCGCAGACGGAATGATCGCGCCACAGTCATCATGAACAATAATGCCCGTCAAGAGGCAGGACGCGCCCAGTGAAACCAAAGGTTTCCGCAAAGTCGGCGACAATGTCCGACGCCGACAGTGCACGTGCGAAATGCTGTACGAGCGACAATTAAGATCAGTTCCGCTACATTCTGTGGAGCCTCGCTATGCACCTCTCTCGACGCGCCCTGATGACCGGGCTCGGCACGGTGGCCGTCAGTACGAGAGCCGGTTCCGCTCTCGCGGCTCCCCGTCACGTCGCTCCCGAACGACTCGCACGCGATGAGAACTACTGGGCCACCGTGGCCGGGCAGTTCCGGGTCAGCACCGAGTTCGTCAACCTGGAGAACGGCTACTACGGCGTCATGCCGGAGCCGGTGCGCCGGGCCTACCACCGCGCCGTCGACCACCTCAACGAGCGCAGTTCCCACCTGCTGCGCACCACGTACAAGGCGCAGGCCGACCAGGTACGCCGGCGCATCGCCACCATGCTGGGCGTCGATATGACAGAGATCGCCCTGACCCGCGGCGGCACCGAGGCCCTGCAGAACCTCATCACCGGCTACCGCCGCCTGCGTCCCGGGGACGCGGTCATGTACGCCGACCTCGACTACCACAGCGGCCAGTACGCGATGAACTGGCTGCGGGAACGCCGCAGCGTACGCGTCGAACGGCTGATCATCCCCGAGCCGGCCACGCGGCAGACCGTGCTGGACGCCTACGCACGCGCCCTCCGTGATCACCCCCGCGTCCGGCTGCTCCTGCTCTCGCATATGAACAACCGCACCGGCCTGGTGACACCGGTCAAGGAGATCACCGCGATGGCGCGCCGGCGCGGTGTGGACGTCATCGTCGACGCCGCTCATTCCTGGGGCCAGCTGGACTTCACCATGGCCGACCTCGGCGCCGAGTTCGCCGTCTTCTCCCTGCACAAGTGGATGGGCCTGCCTCTCGGGGCCGGGTTCCTCTACATCGGCAGGAGCCGCCTCGCCGACATCGACCTCGCCTTCGCCGACGAGACGTACCCCGCCGACGACATCCGCTCCCGGGTCCATTCCGGCACCATGAACGTCGCCCCGATCCTGGCCGCCGATGCCGCGCTCGACTTCCACGACTCCCTTGGCGCCCCCGCCAAGCAGGCCCGCTTGCGCTACCTGCGCGACCGCTGGGTGCACCAGCTCCGTGGCACGCCTGGGCTGCAGATCCTGACTCCCGAGGATCCGGCCATGTACGGGGCCATCACCGCGTTCCGCATCGCAGGACGTACCAGTGAGGCCGACAACGTCGCCCTCGCCGACCAGTTGATGAACCGCCACCGCATCTTCACCGTCCGGCGCGGCGGCCTGAGCGGAGGCGACTGTGTCCGGGTGACTCCTGCGCTGTTCACCACGACGGACGACGTCGATCGGCTGGTGGCGGCGATCCGCGATGTGGCCCACCGTATGCGCAGGTGACTCCTAACCCAGCGTGGCGGAAGCGAGGAACAGCGGCAGCGCAAGGAATAGCCGGTTCTGTTCGGCCCGCCGCAGCTGTTCGGCAGTCCAGGTGTCGTACTGCTCTCGGGTGATGATCCCGGCCGCGTGTACAGCCTCGGCGATGCCGGTCAGCATGCCGAGCATCGTCTTGTCGGTGAAGATCCCGACGTGCACCTCCACCTCCACCTCGCGGAAGCCGGCGTCCAGCAGCACGTTGCGGTAACTGCGGGCCGCGCGCGGATTGACGATCAGATCGGCGCGGGCATGCACGATCGTGCGCGTGAGATCGGGTTGCTGGGAGTCGATGATGAAGGAATCCCAGTCCTGCCCGATGAGGACGATCCGCCCGCCCGGAGCCAGCACCCGGTTGGCCTCGACCAGCGCTTGGGTGGCGTCGTCGAGCTCGTGGAAGACCTTGTCCGCGCGGTAACCGGCCATCTCGCCGTCGCCCAGAGGGAGCTCATAGGCGTCGCCGATCCGGAAATCAGCGTCGGGCCGGCGCTGCTGGGCAACCGTGATCATCTCCTCGCTGACGTCCACGCCGACCGCCGCCACCTTCCTGTCGTACAGCTCGGCCACCGCTCGGCCGGCCCCGCAGCCCACATCGACGGCGGAGTCCCCTGGCCGAAGTCGGAGCAGTTCGTACGAGCGGGCGCGAAGCATGGCGGCGGCCGGGACGGCGTCGGCGATGTCGAGCAGCTTGATGAGTTCTGTGTGGTTGGACATGCACCACACCTTGCGACTTAATGTCGACATGAAGTCAAATCCGGCTATGGCAATTGGCGATGTGGCGGCCCGGTTCGAACTCGCGCCCCATGTTCTGCGCCACTGGGAGGCGATGGGGCTGCTCGCCCCCGCCCGCGCCGTGGGCGACCGCCGCCGCTACAGCCGCGATGACCTCTACCGCATAGCGGTGATCCTCCAAGCCAGGCAAGCGGGCATCGGCTTGGAGAACCTCCGCGAGATGCTCACCACAGCGGAGCCAGCTGCCCGTCGGGAGATCCTCCATCGCCACCGCCAAGGCCTGGTGCGGCGCATTACCCAGGCCCAAGCGTCGCTCGAGCTCATCGACTGCGCGCTGACCTGCGACCACGAAGACTTCGCCAGTTGCGCGGACTTCCAGGCGATGTTGACCGAACGCGTTGAACAAGCCGTCCCTACGCTTCCCGCGCAGTCGGCTCAAGCCCGGCGAGGAGATTGAACGTGCCGGTGAGCTGGTTCGGGGCGACCAGCATGACCTGTCCGGGCGTCCCCGAAGCCCGGACAGGTCATGCGATCAGAGCCGGTCGAGGATCTTCCGCAACTGCTCCACCTCGGCCTGCTGCGTGGTTTCTATGGCCTTGGCCAGTTCCTTCGCCTCGGGGTTCGAGCCACCCGACTGCTCGGTACGGGCCATCTCGATCGCGCCGTTGTGGTGGGCGATCATCTGCTGGGCGAACAGCTTGTCGAACTCGGCCCCCTTGACCGCCTTGAGCTTGGTCATGTCCTCCTCGGGCATGACGCCGGGCATGTCATGCCCCATGCCGTCCTCGGGCGCGGCCTTGCCCCACTCGGTCAGCCAGTCCTTCATGGTCTGGATCTCCGGGTCCTGGGCGGCCTTGATCTTCGCCGCGAGCTCCTTGATCTCCGGGTCGGCCGCGCGCGTCGGCGCGAGGTCGGCCATCTCGACCGCCTGCTCGTGGTGCGGGATCATCATCTGCGCGAACGTGACGTCCGCGTCGTTGAACGTGGCCGAAGGCTGCGCACTGGCGGTGGTGGCGGCAGGCGCGCTGCTGCCCATTGCCTCGTGCCCGGCCATGGAGTCGCCATTGCCGCCACAGGCGGTCACCAGCGCGAGGGCGCCTGCACCGACGGCCACGGACATCTTGCGGTTGATGCGCATTGCTGTTTGCTCTCTCGATCGTGTCAGAAGTCTGGGCCTGCGCGCGGGCAGGCCGGAAGCCCGTCCCGCATGAGCCGTCGGCCTATATGCGCAACATCGAGAGAATCGCCAGGCGCCGGGAAACGAGCCTCGGCGGAGGCCTGGCGACCTGCCTGACGGACAGGGGCATCCGGCCCTCGTCAGCAATGCGTCGTCCCACTCTGGTCCAGGCTGTGATCAACAGCAGGACCACGAACGACATGAGCACGGCCAGGCAGACGTCCGTCGGGTCGAACCCGGGCATCTCACGCTCGGGAACAAATGCCTCTGAGCCCGCGGGAACAACAACGGAAACGGGGCCTGGAGTCGCCTTCATACCGTGGACAGCGGCAGAGGAGCCGCCGTGCCGGCCATCCAGGTGTCCGAGGGTATGCATGCCGCACACGCCCAGGGCGAGGGTCACGAGCAGGACGGCACGCAGCGCGTGCACTGTACGGCTCCGCCGCATAGATCCCACCGCCCCTCGCAGGTGATCAGCACGTCACGACTCTTGTCAGTGTACTAACGCGGTTCGTAGCACCTGCCAGGAACCAGCCGAGTGCCGCCACGCGGGGACGTACGGCACTCGGCGCTCAGTTGTTCATCGGCAGGACCCGCGAGGGCCCTGTCGCCGGGTCCCGGGCCCGCGTGGAGGTCGCGCGGCTGGTCGAGTTGCTGGCCGATGACGTGGCGGCACGCCGCCACCAGCGCATCCACATCGCGGCGGCGCTGGTCGGCCTCGCGACGGGAAAGGTGCCGGCCTTCGCGCTGGGCGCGGGCGGCGAAACGGCGCTGACCCGCGTCCGCCGGATGCTGCACCCGCAGGCGCCGCTCAGCCGCAGGGAGCGGATCGCCGGGCTGGTCGCGGTCACAGCGCTGCTCGTGGGTCCCGCCACGCTGGCGGCGGCGCCGGGCGTGACCGTGTTCCTCGCCCATCACTGCCATTCCTTCCTGACCCTCTAGTTACTACACCCGACGGGCTGAAGGTCAGTGATGACGGCGGGCTGAACTACAACGACCTCACGAAGGCTCCCCTGCTCGGTCACATTGACGTCCTGCCGGACGCGGCGCTTGTGGGTGTGTGAGCCGATGGCCAAGTTCACATCAGCCAGGACGGCCA
This sequence comes from Nonomuraea insulae, assembly GCF_042656245.1. Classification (NCBI taxonomy): domain Bacteria; kingdom Bacillati; phylum Actinomycetota; class Actinomycetes; order Streptosporangiales; family Streptosporangiaceae; genus Nonomuraea; species Nonomuraea insulae. The sequence goes on along the minus strand of NZ_JBHSPA010000003.1, from coordinate 143,763 downwards.
GGCCGATCTCTTCATGCGGGGGTCAGGAACGCACCAGCCTGGCGACGGCGTCGCTGGCCTCCTTGATCTTCGCTTCGGCCTCCGGGCCGCCCTCTCTGGTGGCTTCGGCGACGCAATGGGCCAGATGCACCTTATCCCTCTGTGGTATGAGCGGGCGCTGGAGGCGGCCTGACCATGGCCTGAAGGGATGGCTCCACGCCGTTCGACGCGGAGCCATCCCACCTGTACTACTTGAAGCGGCGCAGCCGCAGGCTGTTGCTGACCACGAACACGCTGGAGAACGCCATCGCGGCACCCGCGATCATCGGGTTGAGCAGGCCGAGCGCGGCCAGGGGCAGGGCGGCCACGTTGTAGGCGAACGCCCAGAACAGGTTGCCCTTGATCGTTGATAGCGTGCGCCGCGACAGCCGGATGGCATCAGCGGCCACCCGCAGGTCGCCGCGGACCAGCGTCAGATCCGAGGCCTCGATCGCGGCGTCGGTGCCGGTGCCCATCGCCAATCCCAGATCGGCCTGGGCCAGCGCGGCGGCGTCGTTGACGCCGTCGCCCACCATGGCCACCACCTTGCCCTCGGCCTGCAGCCTCTTGACCACCTCCACCTTGTCGGCGGGCAGCACCTCGGCGATCACCTCGTCGATGCCCACCTCGGCGGCGACGGTCTTGGCCACGGCCTTGTTGTCGCCGGTCAGCAGCACCGGCGTGAGACCGAGAGCACCGAGCTGGGCGATGGCTTCCCGGCTGGTCGGCTTGACCACGTCGGCCACCACGAGCACGGCGCGGGCCTGGCCGTCCCAGCCCACCGCGACCGCGGTGCGGCCGGCGGCCTGGGCCTCGTGCAGGTCGCGCTCCAGGTCCGCCGGTAGGTGCTGCGACCACTCCTCCAGCAGCCGGGGACGGCCGACCAGCACGGCGTGCCCGTCCACGATGCCCTGCACGCCGAGCCCTTCGACGCTGGCGAAGTCCTCGAGTGCCGGGAGCTCGCCGACGCGGGCGGTGGCGCCCTTGGCGACGGCCTGGGCGATCGGGTGCTCCGAGGCGTACTCCAGCGCGCCGGCCAGGCGCAGCACCTCCTCCTCGCTCTCCCCTTCGGCCACGTGGACGGCCGTGAGTGTCATCTTGCCCTCGGTGACCGTGCCGGTCTTGTCCAGCACCACCGTGTCGATCCTGCGGGTCGACTCCAGCACCTCCGGACCCTTGATCAAAATCCCCAGCTGGGCGCCACGGCCGGTGCCGACCAGCAACGCGGTCGGCGTGGCCAGGCCCAGCGCGCACGGGCAGGCGATGATCAGCACCGCCACCGCCGCGGTGAACGCCGCGCCCACCCCGTCCCCGGTGCCGAGCCAGAAGCCCAGCGTGCCCAGCGCCAGCGCGATCACGATCGGCACGAAGATGCCGGAGATACGGTCGGCCAGCCGCTGCACCTGCGCCTTACCGGTCTGCGCGTCCTCCACCAGCCTGGCCATCTGGGCCAATTGGGTATCGGCGCCGACCCGGGTGGTGCGCACGACCAGCCGGCCGCCCGCGTTCACCGTGGCACCGGTGACCGCGTCGCCCACGCCGACCTCGACCGGCACGGACTCGCCTGTCAGCATCGAGGCGTCCACCGCGGAGGTGCCCTCCTCGACCACCCCATCGGCGGCGATCTTCTCCCCCGGCCGGACGATGAACCGGTCCCCGGTCTTGAGCTGATCGACGGGGACACGCCGGCCGTCGGCCAGTTCCACGTCCTTGGCGCCCAGTTCCAGCAGGGCCCGCAGCGCGGCACCCGCGCGGCGCTTGGAGCGGGCCTCGAAGTAGCGGCCGGCCAGAATGAACGCCGTCACCGCCGCGGCCGTCTCCAGGTAGATGTTGCCGGAGCCGTCGGTGCGCTCGATGGTGAACGCGAAGGGGTGTGTCATGCCTGGCGTGCCCGCGGTGCCGAAGAACAGCGCCCACAGTGACCAGCCGAGCGCGGCCAGGGTACCGACCGAGATCAGCGTGTCCATGGTGGCCGCGCCGTGCCGCAGATTGGTCCAGGCCGCCTTGTGGAACGGCCAGCCCGCGTACGCCACCACCGGCGCGGCCAGCACCAGCGACAGCCACTGCCAGTTCGTGAACTGCAACGCCGGGATCATCGCCATCGCCACCACCGGCACCGACAGCACCACGGACGTGATGAGGCGCTGGCGCAGCGGCTGGAGTTCGTCCTGCGGCTCCTGGTCGGTCGCCTGCGGCTCCGCCTTGGGCGGGGCGGGCAGCGCGGCCGAGTAGCCGGCCTTCTCCACCTCCGCGATGAGCTGCTGCGGCTCGACGCCTTCGGGGAAGGTGACCTTCGCCTTCTCCGTGGCGTAGTTGACCGTCGCGCTCACGCCGTCCATCTTGTTCAGCTTGCGCTCGATGCGATTGGCGCACGAGGCGCAGGTCATGCCGCCGATCGAGAGTTCGACCGCGTTCTGCCGGTCATCGGTGACCTGGGTCATCACCGTTCTCCTTTCTCTCTCGCTCAGTGGCCGTGGCCGTCGTCGGCGTGCCCGCTCGACGTGGGCGTGGGTTCGGGCGTCGGGACCTGGGGCCTGTCACCTGCGCCGAGGGTGAAGTCGGCCGTACGGACCTCGCCGTCGTGCTGGAAGTCGAGGAACAGCCGGTAGTCGCCGGTGCTGGGCACCTCGGCGTAGAAGACGATCTCGGGGCCGGCCTCGGTCTTGCCGTCGCCGGGCTCTCCGTCGGGGTGGACGTGCAGGTAGGCCAGGTCCCTGGCACGCAGGGCCACCAGATGGCCGTAGGCGCCGAGGTAGGGCTGCAGGTCGGTGACCGGCTCGCCGTGCCTGCTCACCTTCAGGGTGAGCCTGCTCGACTGCCCAGGCGTCAGATCGCCGTCCAGGGTGACCTCGTAGCCGTCGACCGTCGCTGTACGGCTCTGCTCAGGGAGCGCCTCGGGCTGGTAGTCGCCGGCCACGGACAGGTCGGCTCCCAAGGTCAGCCCGCTGCCGCCGGTGGGCGCGAAGTCGGCGAAGACACGGTACGGCCCGGCCGTCGGCAGTGTCAGCTTGACCGACCAGACACCGTCGGGCGCCATCTCGGGATGCACATGCTGAAACGTCTTCAGGTCGCGGGAGGCGACGATGAGGTGCAGCTTCTTGTCGTGCTCGACCTGGTAGTCAGTGACCGATTCGCCGTCGGGTCCGGTCACCGAGAAGCGGAAGTCGGTCGGCTCATCGGGCTTGATCGTCACGGTGAGCGGGTTGAGGGTGTAGCCGTTCTCGGACACTTGAAGCCCCCCGGGGGTATCGTTCTTCGCCTGCTGCTCCCCCGGCCCCGCAGTCGCCGTCATGGCGGCGTGGTCCTCGGCCGGGGGCGTCCCGACCGGCCCCACTACCTTGCCCGCGCCGAGGGCGCCGCCGAAGACGACGGCCAGGCCCAGGACGTACGAGCCGAGCTTGGCTGCGGTGTTCACTGGTTCGCCACCTCATAACCGGCCTCTTCCACCGCGGCGACGATCTTCGCCGCGTCCACGGGGCCGTCACTGTCCACGGTCAGCAGTCCGGTCGCCAGGTCCACTTCGACGTTGGTGACACCGGCCACTTCGGTGACCTCTTCCTTGACCGAGCTGACGCAGTGGCCGCAGGTCATGCCCTTGACGGTGTAGGTGACGCTCATATCGGTCTCTCCTTCAATCCGGTCAGTCAGGAACGAACAAGTCTGGCGATGGCGTCGGAGGCTTCCTTGATCTTCGCCTCCGCCTCCGGCCCGCCCTTCTGCGTGGCCTCGGCCACACAGTGGGCCAGGTGCTGCTCGAGCAACGACAGAGAGAACGACTTCAACGCGCTGGTCGCCGCCGACACCTGAGTCAGGATGTCGATGCAGTATTTGTCGTCCTCGACCATGCGCTGCAGGCCACGGACCTGCCCCTCGATACGGCGCAGCCGCATCGCGTGGTCCTGCTTGTTTCCGCTGTATCCGGCCATGTCGACCCTCTCCTCAGTCGGTCGCTCAGAACAACACCATACCCCCCTACGGTATTCCGGGCAACAAAGCGGCGGGACGTCACGCCTGCCGCGCGGGCCCCATCGGCGGGGCACCGGGCGCATGTCGCCACTCGTCATTGCTCGTCGCGACGGCGGACGACATGCCGCTCACTGACGTGAACGCGCGCCCCGGCCTCCTCGAACCGCGTGGAAGCCCGGGGCGCGTTCACATCTCTTGAACACCATGGCGCTATCCCCGCGTATCCACAGGTGAGACGGAGAAGTTCATCCGCTATCGCCAGTAGTACATCGTCTCGGTCGCGCGAATCGCTCGGAACTGGGCAATGACCTCTCAGAATTCTGTACTATTTCGCCCAGGTTCAGAGCGTTACGAGGAGGCATCGTAGTGGCCGTGTGGACGAGGCTCGGGCGAACCGCAGTAGCCACGGCGTTAGCCTTGATCGCACTGGCCGCGACTCCCAGCGGCGCCTTCGCCGAACCGTCGCCGGCCAAGGTTCGGGCCAAGCTGGTGAAGCTCAACGAACAAGCCGATCAGCTCGTCGAGAGGTACAACCAGGCGAACGAGGCGTACAAGACGGCCAAGAAGAAGTACGACAAGCTCAGCACCGAACTCGGCCGTAAAGACGCCCAAGTGAGCGTTCTGCGCGAAGAACTCGCCGCGATAGCGGTCAACGGTTACCAGTCCGGCCCCCTCACGAGCTGGCAGGCGCTTGTTTTCCACGGCAGCCCCGACGCGGCCCTGGGCAGCATGGCCGCTCTTCGGCAGCTGGCGCAGGACAGAGCGGCCAAGGTGCGCGCGTATGAGGCGACCACCAGGGAACTGCGGGATCGGCGCACCGAAGCCCAGCGCGTCCTGACAGAGACCGACGACGCGCGCGACAAGGTACGCGGCGAGAAGAGCAAGGTGGACAAACTGGTCGACGAACAGACCAAGCTCCTGCGACGGCTGGGCACCTTCCAGGCGGGCGACCCCAACAGCCCCGGCATCGAATACACCGGTCCGGCCTCCGGCAACGCCCGCCTCGCGCTCCAGTTCGCCTTCGCGCAGGTCGGCAAGCCCTACCGGTACGGCGGCACCGGGCCCGGCTCCTACGACTGTTCAGGTCTCACGCAGGCTGCCTGGCGTACCGGCGGGGTCGGGCTGCCGCGGACGACCTGGACCCAGTGGTCCTGGGGCTCCAGCCGCCGCGTCCCGCTGGACGCACTGCAACCCGGAGACCTGCTCTTCAGCAGAGGGCTTGGGCACATGGGCATGTACGCCGGCAACGGGAAGATGGTGCACGCCCCCCAGACCGGAGACATCATCAAGGTGGTCGACCTCGACGACTACTGGCGCGACCGCCTGCTCGGCGCTGTCCGCCCCTGACAAGGCCGGCTTCCGGACAGGCACGGCGCGGTCTCCGCAGCATCCGGCCTGCCGACAGACCTGGGCGCCGCGCTACTCGCCCCCGCCCGCGAAGCCTTCACCAGCGGACTCAACACGGCCGCCCTCATCGCCGCCGTGATCGCCGCGGTCGCGGCCGTCCTCGCGTTGCTCAAGCTCCGCCACGTCTCCCCGACAGGCCGCTCTCGCGCCACTTGACGCTACGCCGTTCGCGCAGGTCCTCGGTGTATCCGCCGGACGTCCTGCCCCTACGCATCGCGGAGTCGTCGTCCCATGAGGATGATCATCTCAGGAACGGTGACTGTCCATCGCTGTCCCTGACCTGCAGGACGGCGGCATCGGCCCTGCAGTTCCCACTCAGTTCCGATCTTGAGGGTAGGCGGGAGCTCCGGCTACAGTGGCGGCGGCTTACGGTCAAGTTCTGTCAAGGCTGGTCAAACCTGAGGAGAAACAGGAATGCGAAGAACCTGGCCAGTGGCATTGGTGGCCCTCGCCACGGTCGTCATGGGCGGCGCGACACCGGCGAGTGGCGACGCGGCCGACCCGGCAACCGGTTCGACGACGGCAACGGCAGCGGTATGCGGCAGTTCGTCGCTGAACGGCCCGACCACACCGCCCTCCGGCGCGGTCGTGGTCCCCGCGGGCGACAACAGCGGCGTGGACTTACGCAAGGCGAACACCACGTACTACTTCCAGACCGGCACGCACACACTGGCCGCCGACCAGTACGCCCAGATCATCCCGGGCAACGGCGCGACGTTCATCGGCGCGCCCGGCGCGGTACTGAACGGGCAGGGGCTGAACCGGTACGCGTTCGGTCAGCAGGCGACCGGCGTCACGATCCAGTACCTGACCATCACCGGATTCGTCGCGCCGCGCGATGAGGGTGTGGTCAACCACGACTCCGGCGACGGCTGGGTCGTGGAGCACAACACGATCCGCGACAACTCCGGCGCGGGGCTGATGGCCGGGGCCACGAACAAGATCCGTGGCAACTGCTTCAAGGACAACGGGCAGTACGGCCTGAACGCGTACAAGTCCGGCAACACCATCACCGGCCTGGTTGTGGCGGACAACGAGTTCACCGGCAACAACACCGAGGACTGGGAGCACCAGGTCCCTGGGTGCGGATGTACCGGGGGCATGAAGTTCTGGGCGGTGAACGGCGCCGACGTGACCGGCAACTGGGTCCACGGCAACCACGGGCCGGGGGTCTGGGCGGACACCAACAACAACGACTTCCTCATTGAGGACAACCTCATCGAGGACAACGACTCGCTCGCGATCTTCTACGAGATCAGCTACAACGTCGTGATCCGGGACAACACCATCCGCGGCAACGCCTGGGCCTCCGGCGCCGAGCGGGCGACGAAGGGCGACCCGTTCCCCGAAGCGGCGATCTACCTGTCCGAGGCGGATGGTGAGCCCCGCGTGCAAGCGCGGACCAGCAAGATCGAGATCACCGGCAACCTGCTGGAGAACAACTGGGGCGGGATCACCGCGTGGGCGAATGCCGACCGGTTCTGCAACAGCCCAGCCTCGACGACCGGCGACTGCACGCTGATCGTCGGGCCGACCAACACCTCACAGTGCGCGGCTCCTGCCATCGCCGGCGAGCCGCTCTACACCAACTGCCGCTGGTGGACGAAGAACGTCGACATTCACCACAACACGTTCGCCTTCGACCCCAGTGCCGTCAACGGCGGCTGCCCAACGCAGTACTGCGGGCACATGGCCCTGCTGTCCAACTGGGGCACGTTCCCAGAGTGGTCCCCGTACAAGAACGACGTGATCCAGAAGTCGATCGTCCACGGGTCGAACAACTCCTGGCACGACAACACCTACACAGGACCGTGGCAGTTCAGGGTCACCGACATGGGCAGTCGCATCGTGCCCGGGCAGTGGGTCGGCCCTCAGTACGGCCAGGACGCCGGCAGCACGTTCGACGGCGGCACGCCCGTCCCGCCGGCGATCACCGAGCAGGACTTCGAGTCCGGCTCGACGATCTCGCCCTACGCCCCGTGGTACGGGTCCGGCGTGGCGCACCAGACCGGCGGCGCGCATGGTGGCACGGGCTCGCTGCAGCTGACCAGCACCCAGTCGGGTGGCAGCGCGGTTGCGCTTGACAACTATCCCGGATACAGCGGTGTGGTCGCCGGTACGAGCTACGACGTGTCGCTGTGGTACCGGGAGGCCGTGGCGACCATGCCTGCCGTCACGTGGAATGTGCGCTGGCGTGACGAGTCCGGCACGGTGCTGCGTACCGACGCCATCTCCCTGGCCCAGAAGACCGCCTGGACCAAGGCGGCCGGCACGTTCACCGCGCCCGCGGGCACGACCCGCGTCGACTGGACCTTCGTCTGGAACGCGAGCAACGCCGGGCCCGCGTTCCAGATCGATGATGTGGCCATCCGTCCCGGGACGCTCAAGCAGAAGACCTGAAGAACATGAGCCAGGTGGCGGCGCTCCGCCCGCCTTCCTGACACGCTAGGCGCGAAAGAGCGGCCGCGACACGGAACCCCGTGCCGCGGCCGCTCTGATGAGAGCCTCAGCCACAGTGCTGCCGGTGCGGAGTGGCGGAAAACGATGGTTGCGTTCGCGGCGGCGTTCAGTAAATATTTACTGCATGAGAGACAGCCGGTCGGCGCTGCTGGCCGCGGCCGCGGAGGAGTTCGCCAGGAGCGGCCCCAAGGGCGCCAGGATCCAGGCGATCGTCCAGCGGGCCGGGGTCAACGAGCGCATGATCTACCACCACTTCGGCAGCAAGGACGGCCTGTACGCGGCCGTGCTGGACGCCCAGACCCATGGACTGGTGGAGGCGTGGCGCGAGATCGTCGACGAGGCCGCGACGATGGATCCGTACCAGGGCATGCGCAAGGTCCTGGCCGGCTTCGCCGAGACGTTCGCGGCCCGGCCGCTGCTGGTCGCTCTGACCCTGCACGAGGCACTCGGAGGCTGGCGGGCCTTGCCGCTGCCCAGCGGGGAGACGGCGCCGTTCCCCCAGATCCGCCGGCTGTACGAGCGTGGGCAGCGTCAGGGAGTGTTCCGCGCGGACTGCCCGTTCGAGATCGCCCACGGGGTCGCGATGAGCGCGCTGGTGGGCGGCAGCGTCCTCGCCTCCCGGGGGACCGAGTTGATCAAGGCCGCCGGGCTGGACGCCCGTGAGGGAGCCCTGCGGGAGCAGATCGTCGGTCAGTTGCTGGACGGCATGACCGGACCACCGCCGAGCGGGTCGGCCGAACCTCAGGAGCCAGGATGACCAGCCATGACTTACCCGTTGCCACCTCCCTGACGTCTCGATGGCTGCTCGGCTGCGGCGTGATCGCCGGCCCGCTGTTCACGGTGGCCTGGTTGGCCGAAGGCGCCACGCGGGCTCATTACAACCCGCTGCGGCATCCGGTCAGCACGCTGCAACTCGGCGATCTGGGCTGGATGCAGGTGCTCAACTTCATCGTCACCGGCCTGCTGACCCTGGCCTTCGCCGTGGGCCTGCGGCGCGCGCTACGGCCTCTGGGCGCCTCTATCTGGGGACCCCTGCTGATCGGCGCCTATGCGATCGGCCTGATCGGGGCGGGGATCTTCGTCACCGACCCCGCCGGCGGCTATCCACCGGGCAGCCCGACCTTCTCCGACACCTACAGCGACCTCCACGCCGCCTTGCATGATCGGTTCTCGATCCCGGTCTTCGTGGCGCTGCCCGCCGCCTGCGCGGTCATGGCCGTGCGTTTCGCCCGCTGGGGGCGGCGCGGATGGGCCGGCTACTCGGCGCTCACCGCCACCGGCCTGGTCGTCGGGTACGTGTTCACCGCCATGGCCCTGACCCAGGTCGCGGGCCTGGCCGAGTTCGGTGGGCTGTTCCAGCGTGGCACGCTCGTCCTCGGCTCGGCCTGGTCGACCCTGCTCGCGCTCCACCTGCTGCGCTCGAAGGTCCGGGCCGAGCCTGGCCGCCCAGGTCGGCTCTGACAGCGGGGTTCGCCACTATCGTTTCATGTCGGCGCCGGACGGCATGCGACTGCTGCACCGTCGTCGGCCTTGGGGGGCGTCAGCGCTGCATCAGCGTAGGTGCGATCAGTCTCATGAGGGCCAGCACATCAGCCGCGTTGTCCCGCCCCGCTACGCCATGCTTGAGCCGGATACCGAGTTCGGTCCCGTTCCTGAAGAGATAGGCCCTGGCCTCGTTGAAGGTGTTCGCCTCGCCGCGGACCGGTCCCAAATCGGCGGTCGGGCCCGCCCAGTAGACGCCGACCGCATCAGGAAGCAGCTCCGGCATCGGTGTGCCGCCGGCCTGGAGCCGCTTGTCGAAGACGTTTTCCTTCCACTCCTCGCCGAGATCGGCGAGGTTGATCTCAAGCACCGTCCCCTGATCGGGATCGTTGGGGTCGTACACCTCGCACACGTTGGCCGTGGCTACAGGGGCCGGCCCGAGATCGAAATGCCCGTACCAAGTCATGTCGGCAGACAGTCCGGTCATCAGCTCGACCGCGCGGGCCGGAATGCCCACGTCCCCGTGATCGCAGATGTACGCCCCGAAAGAGGAGGGATCCGGAAGGACCGAGGGCAAGGGGCCGAGGTCAACCGGTTCCCTCTGGCATGCGGACAAGGTCGTGCAGACTAACGCCAGCAGCAGGAGAGTCAGCGTGCGTTTCATCCTTGAGCGCTCTCCCCCCCTGTGCTGTAAGCCGAAAGGCGGGCATCGCAACAGGGGCAGCGTAGACAAGGGTGGTCAAAGCTGTGGACGCCTATACCTTTCCGGCATCGTAGGCATCCGCATGCTCGGCCGCAGGCCGGTGGGGGATCGCCGACAAGTCCGTCAGTACATCGATAGCCGATGTGCGGATCCTCATGGCGGCTGGTGGAGCCGCCGGCAAAGGTGATCGCGCAGATCGGGGAGACGGGTCATCGAAGGCTGTCGTTTCGGCGTGCGCTCCACACTGCCAGCCCGGCCATCAGGACGAGAACGCCGGCGAGCCAGAGGATGCCCTGGAGGGGCAGGGCATCGACGATTGTGCCGCCGGCCAGCGCGCCGAGGCCGATCGAGAGGTTGAACACCGCCACCCACAGAGCGGAGGCTTCCTCGACCGCCTGTGGCGCGGACTTGATCATCCACGTCTGGAGGCTCGTGGACACCCCGCCGTACGCCAGGCCCCAGACGACGAGCAGCGCCACCCCGCCCGCGGCGGTGTGCCCTGCCATGGGGTAGAGCATCACGGTCACCCCCAACGCGGCGGCGATGGTGAGGACCGTCCGATGGAGCCGTTTCGCGACGGCGGCACCCGCGATGAAGTTCCCTGCGACGCCTGCCAGACCGAATCCGAACAGCAGCGGCCCCACGAGTTGCGCGTCGATGCCGGACAGATCCTGGAGTACGGGGCTGATGAACGTGTAGGCCGCGAAGTGACCGGTCACGATCAGGAAGGTCGCCAGGATGCCGACCCGGACGCCCTGGTTGCGGAACTGGTCGGCCAGCCGCCGCAAGCCGACAGGTTGAGCAGCGGCCAACGGTGGCAGCACGGCCACCAAGGCGACCAGCACGACCAATGCGAGGGCGCTCAGCGCGCCGAACGCGATCCGCCAGCTCGCCAGCCCGCCGATCATCGTGCCGATGGGGACGCCGAAGACGTTCGCGGCCCCGACGCCGCCGAAGATGATCGCCGTGGCCCGCGGCACGAGCGGGGCGGGGACGAGCCGGACGGCCAGACCGCCGGCGACGGCCCAGAACCCGCCGATCGCCACCCCGACCAGCACTCGGGCGGTGATCAGGAGCGGATAGTCCGGGGCCAGGGCGGAGGCCAGGTTGGCAAGCGTCATGAGCCCCATCAAGGCGACGAGCAAGAGCCGGCGGTCCATCCTGCCTACGAGTACCGGGACCGATGGCGCCGCGACGGCGGCGACGATGCTGGGGACCGTGACCATCAAGCCCGCCGCGCCCTCAGAAACCGACAGTGCCGATCCGACGGGGGTGAGCAGCCCGATGGGGAGCTGTTCGGCCGTCACCAGGAGAAATGTGCCGAAGGCCACGGCGGACACCGCGATCCACTGATTCCTCGCTGACGCGTCTCGCCCGGTCGCCGCCGGGTCCGTTGTCGTCACGTCGAGTCTCCCCTCTCATTCGGGAGCGATCGCTCCCATATGGCGGCACACCCTAATACGGGAACGATTGCTCCACAACTTGATAGAGTGGTGACCATGGCGAGGCCCAGGGAGTTCGATGAGCAAGACGTGATCGCCAAGGCGACCCACCTGTTCTGGCGTCGCGGCTACAACGCCACGTCCGTCCGCGACCTGGGCGCCGAGCTCAGACTCAAGCAAAGCAGCCTGTATCGCACCTTCAACGACAAGCACACACTGTTCTTGCGGACGCTGGACCACTATCGGGCAACGGAGTCCGCCCAAGCGGAGGAGCAGCTCAGCGCCCCCGGCCCCAGCCTCGAGATCCTGCGGGAGTGGTTGATCTGGATGATCAGCCACAAGGCGGGTCGCGGCTGCTTCGTGGTCAATACGGCTGCCGAACTCGGCACCACCGACCCCGAGGTCCGGCAAAGGACCGAGGACGCGTTCGAAGTCACCAGGAAAACCCTGGCGTCACTGCTGCACCGCGGCATCCACGACGGCGATCTGCCCGCTGCGTTGGACGTCGACGCCGCAGTGGAGCTGCTGTTCACGACGGTGCTTGGACTGCGCGTACGCGAACGCGCCGGACACGATCCCCAACGGCTCACCACAGCAATCGACTTCACGATCAGAATGCTCGCGACATCCGGAACCTGACCACACCTGTCCCGGTTGTGGACAAAAGCCCAGGGAACGGGGCGTCGTCCCCTGCTCCGGGCTCAGTCCGGCATGTCGTACCACTGGGGTTCGGGGTGCGGGCTGGGAGCGGGGCCCGCGTCCTTGCCGGGAGTCACGTAAAGGTCGACGGTGTCGGAGCTGTGGAACCGGGTGGACGCCACGATCCAGTCGTCCTCGACCCGGCTCCCCGGCGCGGCCTCGTCGAACCACGAGATGCCGCCGTCGCTGTCGTCCTTGTACATCCAGAGCAGCCGGTAGCCGGCCTTCAGCTCGCGCCGGTTCAGCTCGGCCCGTACCTCCGCCACCGTCCTGCCGTGACTGGCGTAGCCGGACAGGGCCTCCTCGCCGTTCGGGTCGACGAGACCATTGTCGGCGTACGGCTCGCCCGGCTTGGCGGGACGGCCGATGCCGAACACCACACGGCCGGGGAAGTCGGCCGGCATCCACACCTTCGCGCAGAACACCGACGAGCACGGCGTGATCCCCTGCGTCCCGATGCTCCCGTGCCACTTGAAGCCGCCCGGGACGATGGGGCCGACCAGCTTCCCCACGTCGGACGGCGCCGCCGGGATCACCTTGACCGTGACGTTCAGCCCGACCGCCCGGAACGCCTCCTCGAAGCGATGCCGGTCGGCCGTGGGGTCGGTGATGCTCACGCTGAAGTAGTCATCGGCCTTCTCGATGGAGACGGCCGCGTTGGCGTAACTCGTCACCGGGCCACCGACCAGGCCGGTGCCGACAGCGACCGCCGTGGCCGTCACCAGGGAGGCAAAGCCCACCACGAGCCGCCGTCGTACCTTCGGGCGCGGCCGTGCCGCGGCCACTGGTTCCCGTCCCTGGGACATGATCGCGTGCATGAGCGTCCGCGCCTCCGGTGCGGACGCCTCTCCGGCGAGGTCCTCGTCGCGTACGTGGGCGAGATCAGTGAGGTTCACAGCGAGCTCCCTTCCAGGGCGACGGCACGAGGATGGTCGATCCCGGCTTTCGCCAGCCCGCGAGCGAAACGCTTGCGGGCGCGATAGAGCCTGATCCGCACCGCGTTGCGGGAGACGCCGAGCATGCGGGCGATCTGCCCATGGTCCAGCCTCTCCCAGGCGACCAGGGAGAGCAGCTCCCTGTCGTCGTCGGTCAGGTCGCGGAAGACCCGTCCCATCTGCGGGATCTCGTCCTCCGGCGGGCGGGCCAGCGCCGGGGAGGCGGCGAGCCGCTCGCGCAGGGCCGCCGTGCGCTGCTCGTGGCGCCGCTCGCCGCGCCGGTGGTTGGCGAGCACCCGGCGTGCCACGCCGTACAGCCACAGCCTCGCCTCGTCGCCCTCGGGCAACTCCTCGATGCGACGCCACGCCGTGGTGAACGTCTCGGCCACCACGTCGGCGGCGTCCTCCGGGTGCGGGCAGCGGCGCAGGACATACCCGAGTATGGGTTCGTAGGCGGATTCGTAGATCTCCACGAACCGGCTGTCGGGATCGGCTCCCATCCGGTCTCCTTAGCTGGATCATCGTTCATCTACGTCCATGTCCAGAATTCTGGTGGCATTTCTGGAAGGCCCGGTTTGAAGCCTCGGCAACGCCTACCTGGGCAGCTGTTTCGACTACGCACGGCGCACCCGGCCATCGGCGGCGGCGACCATCAGCACGGCGGCCATCGCGGGCAGCCGGGCCGCTTCCCCACGCCTGCAGCCCCAGCGCCCCCAGCGCGCCGGACAGCGAGACGGCAAGGTAGACGGCGGACTGGTAGAGCGAGGTGACCAGGCCCGCGCCCGGCCCAGCCAGAGTGATGAGGAGACTCACGTAGACGACGACCCGCCGGGGACCGAAACGGTCGGCCAGGCGCCCGGCGGCGAACGGGCCGCTCCCAAACGGGCCGCTCTCAAGACGAGGCGCGTCCCGCCTGTCCGCAGGCCGCGCCGCGGTGTCAGGCGGGCACGCCGGACTCGACCGGCAGCCCGGCCGCCACCCAATCCTCGATGCCCTCGACGTACCGGCGCACGTTCTTGTAGCCGAGCGCGGTCAGGCGGCCCGCCACCGCCTTGCTGTTGTTGCAGGACGGGTTGGTGCAGTAGGTGACGATGGCGGCGTCCTTGTCCGGCAGCAGGATGGCCGCGCGCTCGGCGACCTCGCTCTCGACCAGCGAGAGCGCGCCGGGCAGGTGCTGCTGCGCGTAGTACTGGCCGCCGAGCGTGTCGAGCACGACGACACCGCCCAGAGCGGCGCGCAGGTCGTCTCGGGTGATGGTGGTCATTGTCGCCCCTCATAGAAATGGACCACAGTCCGTTTCGTGGATGGCTCGGAAGCTAGCGGACCACAGTCCGGTTTGTCAAGAGAGCCGTGGCGATCCCGGAACCCCCGAAGTGCCGGCGCTCATCGGCTGCGCGCCGCGGCGACCGCCGGCACGATGGCCAGTGCCAGGATGCCGCCGCCGATGGCCATAAGGGGGTAGCCGGCTCCGGCGACGACGAGGCCCGAGGCCAGGCCGCCGGCGGCGCCGGCGATGGCGACGGAGACGTCGACCAGGCCCTGGGTCTTGGCGCGCGTGGCCAGCGGGACGGCGTCGGTGATGATCGCGGTGCCGGTGACGAGGCCGAGGTTCCAACCCAGACCCAGCAGCGCGAGGGCCACCGCGAGCGCCGCGACGGAGTCGTCGGGGGCGTTGGCGGCAACGATTCCGGCGGCCAGCAGGGCCAGCGCGGAGGTGGTGGCGATCGTGAGGCGGCCGTAGCGGTCGACGAGCCAGCCGGTCAGGGGCGAGGGCAGGTACATCGCACCGATGTGGATGGCGATGACGAGACCGGAGGCGGCGGTGCTGTGGCCGTGGTCGTGCATGTGGACGGGTGTCATGGTCATGATCGCGACCATGACCAGTTGGGTGAGCACCATGACCAGCGCGCCGACGTACACGCTGAAGCGGCGCCTTTCGACCGCCGCTGGAAGGAGGCCGCCCGGCTGCGCGTACGCCACGGCGGCGCGTTCGGTCTCCAGGGTGCGGGCCAGCAGCAGCGGGTCGGGACGCAGCCAGACCGCCAGGACCAGGGCGGCCAGCGCGTAGGCGGTGCCGGCGAGAAGGAACGGCCCGGCCAGGTAGGGGATGCCGAGGGTGCGCGCAAGGTCGCCGGTGGGCGCGGCGAGGTTGGGGCCCACCACGCCGCCCACGGTGGTGGCGACCAGCACCGTGGACACTGCCCGGGCGCGGTGCGCGGGGACTGCCAGATCGGCCCCGGCATAGCGGGCCTGCAGGTTGGTGGCCATGCCGGCGCCGTAGACGAACAGCGCGAGGAACAGCAGGACGGAATCGCCGGCGACGGCGGCGGCGATGACGCCCGCGCTGCCGACGGCGCCGGCCAGATACCCGGCGGCAAGGCCGGGGCGGCGGCCGTGGGCTTGAGAGATGCGCCCGACGGCGAAGGCCGCCAGCGCGGAGCCGGCGGTGCCCAGGGCGCTGGGCAGACCGGCCAGGCTGGTGGAGCTGAGCATGTCCTGCGCGAGCAGGGCGCCGACGGTCACGCCGGCCGCCAGTCCGGCGCCGCTGAGGACCTGAGCAGTGACCAGAACGACCAGGGTACGGCGCTGCGCCTGAAGGCGTGTGAGGTCCTCGATCTGGTCAGGCACGGTAGTCATGACGAGAGAGTCCTCATGTCTCCCAGGTCCAGGCAGTCAAGCCCGGCTTCGGCGAAAGCGGCTACCAGTTCGTCACGGCCCTCGGTGAAGTGGGCCCAGCTGTCGTAGTGGACGGGAACCACCTGGCGGGCGCCGAGGATCTTCGCGGCCTCGGCAGCCTGGACGCTGTCGAGGACGATGAGCGCGCCGTCGAAGAGGACGGAGAAGCGGGGAGCTCCGGCGAAGAGGATGGCGGTCCCTACCGGGCCGAAGCGTTCGGCGATCTGCCTGACCATGTCGAGCGAGGCGTTGTCGCCGCTGACGTAGACCGTGGGCAGGCTCTCCCCGGTCAGGACGAATCCGACCACCTGGCCGGTGATCGGTTCGACGTCCTCGCGTGCGCCGGGCCCGTGGATGGCGGGCACGCCCGTGACAGTGATCGTGCCGCCGCCGGGGCGGTCCAGTTCGATCGACTCCCAGTCGGCCAGCCCCTTGGCCCCATTCCCCAGACGTTGCCCGCCCTCAGGTGTGGTGAGGGTGAGCGGGACGTCGGCGAGCAGCGCTCGGCCGGAGTTGTCGAGGTTGTCGGGGTGCTCGTCGTGGGAGAGCAGGACCACGTCGATACGCCCGAGGCCGGCCGGCGCGGCGGAGGAGGGCGCCGTCTTGGTCAGCCGGCCACCCGGCACCTGGTAGTCGCCGGGGGCGTCGAAGGTCGGGTCGGTCAGGAATCGCAGGCCACCGTATTCGAAGAGGGCGGTCGGGCCGCCAAGGACGCGGACGTGGATCTGCTCAGTGGTCGCGCTTGTCATCGAGAACCTCACGGATAGGAAGCGGTTTATCCGTGAAGGACGGTAGCGGTGTCTCACGGATGAATGCAAGCCGTACCATGAGAGGTATGAGCGAGCTCGTGACCGCGGAGTCTGCGTTGCCGCCCGCGCCGGGGGCGGAGGCGTACCTCGCCCTCGACTTTGTCAACAGCGCCATCGCGCTGCCCGGAGGGCAGTTCATCGATCTGCTCGGCACCCCTGAGGCGACGAATCAGTGGCTCACCGAACGCGGCCTCGCTCCGGCCGATGCCGGGGTGCAGGAGATGTGCACGACGCAGCTGCGCTCGCTGCGCGAACACATCAGGGCGCTGTTCGCCGCCCGCGTCGCCGGGCTGCCCGCCTTGCCCGCTGCTCTGTCCGCCGTCAATGACGCGCTGAGCAGGGCCCCCACGGCCGCCCTGCTCTACTGGGACGAGAAGAACGGCCCCTACCGCACGGTGCCGTGCCCCACCAACGCGATCCTCGACCGCGCTCTCGCGACCCTTGCGGCCAACTCGGCCGACCTCCTCACCGGGCCCGACGCCGACCGCCTCACCGCCTGCGGCTCCACCTCCTGCAACCGCTTCCTGCTGCGCCACGGCCGCCGCCACTGGTGCTCCATCCGCTGCGGCGACCGCGCCCGCGCCGCCCGCGCCTACGCCCGACGTACTCAGCCGAAGGCGGACTGAGACCCCGCCTCCCGGGGATGCGAGCCCTCGGGCGTCCGCTGATACTTTGTTGGCATGCCAACAAATGAGCGGGCCCCTCATATCGGGGTGAGCGTGGCCGAAGCTCCGATGAGTTCGCTGCTGCTTCAGCTCGTCCGGGCGCACGCCGCGCTCGCGACCGCGATGTTGCAGCGGCTCGACCTGGTCGCACCGCAGGAGTTGGTGCTGCTGTTCCTGCAGGAGCACGGGCCGACCCCGCAGTCGAAACTCGTCCACTTCCTCGGACGTGACCGCTCCACCGTCACCAGCACCCTGCAGACGATGGAACGCGCCGCGCTGATCACCAGGGTTCCGTCCTCCGCCGACAGACGGGCGATGATCATCACGTTGTCGGACAAAGGCCGCGGCCTGTGCCCGCGCATTCGCGAGCTCTGGTCGGAGCTGGAGCGCCGGACGTTCGGCGGGCTCACCGACGACCAGCGCACCGAGCTGGCCCGGACCCTGACGGAGCTCCGGCAAGGCCTGACGCCCGCGGCGATCCGCAGGACCGATGACGATCATGAGGGAGTGGCGACGGATGAACACTGAGTTCGCCGCACGTATCGCCGCCGCGGACGCGTTCGTGGTCGTCACTCCCGAGTACAACGCCCGGCCTGACCACTGCTCGGAGGAGCCTCCCATGGCCATCGCCATCGCGTTCTCCGCCTACGGCGGTCCGGACGTCCTGCACCCCATCCGCATCGCCCCGCCCGCCGTCGAGGCCGGGCACGTCCGGGTCCGGGTCAAGGCGGCGGGGGTCAACCCCGTCGATGCGAAACTGCGCCGCGGCGACTTCGCCGCCACGCTTCCCGCGACCTTCCCCTGCCGCCTCGGCAACGAGTACGCCGGCGTCGTCGAGCAGGTCGGCGACGATGTGACCGAGTTCGCGGCCGGTGACGAGGTCCTCGGCTCGGTCACCGCCCAGGGCTACGCGGAATATGTGGTGGTGAACGCGGCCGACGTGGTGCGCAAACCCGCCGCCATGCCGTGGACGGTCGCCGCCGGCCTGCCCGCCGTGGGCCAGACCGCCTACACGGCGCTCCGCAGGATCGGTGTCGGCCCCGGCGACACCGTGCTCGTCCACGCCGCCGCCGGAGGAGTGGGCACCGTGGCCGTGCAACTCGCCCGCCTCTGGGGCGCCACCGTCATCGGCACCGCGAGTGAGCGCAATCACCGGTATCTCCGCTCGCTCGGGGCCATCCCGGTCTCCTACGGGGACGGCCTCATCGAACGGATCCGCACACTGGCACCCCAGGGGGTCGACGCCGCACTCGACGCGATCGGCGGCGAGTCGATCACCGCCTCACTCGCCGTCGTGGCCGACCGGCGGCGCATCGGCACCCTCGTCGACGTCCAGGCCGTCAAGGATCACGGCATCCTCCGCGTCGGCGGCCGGTCGACCGCCGACCTGCGCGAACTCGTCACCCTGTACGAACAGGGCAGCCTGCAGATCCCCATTCACGCGACCTTCCCGCTCGGCCAGGCCGCCCAAGCCCACCGAGAAGTGCAGACCGGCCACGTCCGAGGCAAGATCGTGCTGACCGTCACCTGACGGCCACCCCCGGCGCGCCGCCGCTCCCCGGGAGGCCGCTTGAGCAACGGCTGCCAACGTGGGGCGGTGCGGCACATCGAGGTGGCGTCTGGTCCGCGGTAGCGGGGGGACGCGGTTCGGGCAGCGGGCGTGCCTGCTCTGTGCCAGGCCGCCCGCATGCCCGCCGGTCTGGTGTACGTGCCCCCCTAATGAGCGCGCATCAGCAGGTGGCCGCGGCGGAATCGTTCATCCTCCAGAGGCTCGCGCAACATCCGCCCCACCTCGACGAACTCTTCCTTGCGGGCCAGGTCGGCCAAGTTGTCGATCGGCCACCGGTAGGCCGGCGTGACCTTGTGGTCGAACTCCAGCACCGGACCGCCCTCGGATTCGAAGAAGCCGAGCAGGAGGTAACCGCCCGGGGCCAGCACCCGGCGGAATTCGGCAATGTACGGCGGCAGCTCCGGTGGTGGGATGTGGATGGCGGAGTACCAGGAGAGCAGACCGCCCAGCTCGCCGTCGGCCACGTCGAAGGCGCCCATCGAGCCGACCTCGAAACGCAGGTCAGGATGGTCCTTGCGGGCGATGTCGATCAGTGCGGGAGACAGGTCGATGCCGAAGGCGTCCAGTCCGAGGTCACGCAGGTGCGCCGTCATGTACCCGGGACCGCAGCCGGCCTCGGCGACGGGCCGGGGTCCTGCGGCCCGTACGAGTTCGGCGAACACGGCGACTATCGCGCGATCCAGTGGCAGGCGGTCGAGCGAGTCTCGGGCGAGGTCGGCGTAAAGGTCGGCGACGGCGTCGTAGGCGTCCGCCGTCGCGGTCAGGTAGGGGGAGGATTCGGCCATGGCGGATGACTGTAGTTCATCGGCAGGCAAGGGTCGTCCATGACCGACCGGTCGGGCGTGTCCTTTCCATTCTGCGCGGATGAAGATCCATCTTGCTGTTACCCGATGGGCGTGCCGTTGACGATCGGCAGCGAGATCGAGGTGCCGGCCAGGTCGATGGCGACCCTGGCCCCGGTGCCGGGTTCGACGTCGTCCCCGGTGCCGTTGCCGGTCTCGTCGAGGTTGAAGTCGTCGTTGGCTCCGGTCAGCACCAGGCCCAGCCGGTGCCCGGCCTTGAACTCGTAGTCCTGCGGCAGCATCGACCAGGTGATCTGGTACGGCTTGCCGGGCGTCAGCGGTGTCGAGCGGCTCAGCGACTTGTGGTTCTGCGCGTCCAGGATTCCGCGGGTGACCACGTTGAAGCCGGAGGTCGCCGTGTTGTCGCCGGCCTTGAGGTAGCAGCCGTCGTCATCGGCCGTGCTTTCGCCGACGCAGTCTTCGCCGCCGATGAACTTGAGGCCTTGCGCGGCCGTCGTGGTGGTCTCGCGGTAGTTGATGCGGGTGTCGTCGCCGTAGTCGACGAGCAGGACGCCCAGGTTGGCGGTCGGCTTGTCCAGCTTGAGGCGCAGGCTCACCGACGGTGTTCCGGACAGCCGCGTCGTGTTCTGCAGCGGCGGGGTCAGGAAGGCCAGCCGGTTGGGGTTGGCGGTGCCGGGGTCGGCGGCCATCGCGACCTCGGTCTGGGCGGTGTCGAGGTAGCCGCCGGTGCCGGTCGAGGGCGTGCGGCCCAGGGAGCCGTCCTGCTGCGGACGCAGGGTCGCCGTCCGCGCCGGCGCCGGCCAGTCGGCCTGGGTGGTCCACCGGTCCGGGCCGAGCTGCACGTCGACGCGCGGCCGGCGCATGATGTCATTGGGAACGCCCATCAGTTCGTGGTCGAACCACTGGTGCAGGGTGTCGATCCATACGTCGCGGCGGGCCCAGTACGGGTCGAGGTGCCCGTACTGCGTCACCCATGCTTTGCGCTGAATGTCGCGGGGCAGCTTGGCCCACCACTCGGAGAACTGGCTGCCCACCACGTTCCGGTCCTGCATGCCCATCACCGAGAAGACACTGGCGCGGATGTTGCGCGCCTTCGAGATCGGCCCGTCCCGGTAGTTGCGCTCGTGCCAATAGGCGTTGTAATTGCCGGTCTCATCGTCGGAGTCATCGAGCAGTTTCTGGCGCACCGCCGCGCATTTCTCGTCCGGATCCTTGTCGACCCGCTTGGACTGCCACGCCGCCCCGCCCTTGAACCAGGTGAGGGTGCCGTTGTTGCGCATGTTCTCGTATCCGCTGGTGTACCCCGCGATATTCACGATCGTCTCCAGCCCCCGCACGCCGGTGCCGGCGACGCCGACGCCGAGCGCTCCCTCATAGGAATGGCCGATCATTGCGGTACGTCCGGTGGTCCAGGCGGCTTTGACCGGAGCGCCCTGGTCGTCGTAGGCGGTCGCCCGGCCGTTCAGCGATCGTCGTAGTACGGGCTTTCCTGCATGATCACCGGGACCTTGAGCCCGGAACCGGATTCCTTCGGCCGAATGATGTCCACCCGGACCAGGTCCTTTTCGCCGTCTCCGTCGCTGTCGACCGACGACCGCACCCGGACGTGCTCACGGATGGCGTCCTTGTAGGAGAAGGTCGGCTGCGTCAGCCCACCGGAGACTTTGATCTCCGGCTCCGCCGTCGCGAATGCGGCGGGAGCACCGGCGACCGTGAGCGGGATCGCGAGTGCGACTGCGGCGAGGAACCCTCGCCGTTTTACCTTTGACACGTGCCCTCCTTTTGGGCTGGTTGTGCGGCATCGTCAGGGCGCGCCAAAAGGGCGCCATGGCGGGGTGGTGGTGGCACCATGCGGCGTTTCCGCTTGTCAGTGCGAAGTGCCGGCCAACAAAGCACACGGGCCGGGACAGAACCGCGACAGCAGGTCGGCATCACATCATGCGGCGCCGAGGGCTGCGGCGATCTTGCGGATCAGGTCGGCCAGGGTGAGGCTGGACCGGCCCTGGTGGGCGCGGGCGGCTGCTTCGACGGCGGATCCTGGTTCTTGAGCAGGATCACGGTCATTGGCTTGCGGTCAGGCGTCCCAGGTGACCGGGAGGCTCTTGACCCCGTAGATGTCGGCGGTCTCCGGGCGCAGGGCGACCTCTTCCGCCGGTACGGCCAGGCGCAGCGCGGGGAAGCGGTTGAGCAGCGCGGGAAGCGCGACGCGCAGCTCCACGCGGGCCAGCTGCTGGCCCAGGCACTGGTGGATGCCGTGACTGAAGGCCAGGTGCCCGCCGTCCTGGCGCTGGATGTCGAGGGCGTGGGGGTCGGTGAAGCGCTCGGGGTCACGGTTGGCGGTGCTGAGGGACAGGATGAGCGTCGAGCCGGCCTTGATGGCTTGGCCGCCCAGCTCGACGTCCTCCAGTGCGACCCTGGTGAACTGCTTGGCGACGCTCAGATACCGCAGCAGCTCCTCCACGGCGGCGTCGGTGAGTGCGGGGTCGGCGCGCAGCGCGGCCAGCTGCTCCGGGTTCTGCAGCAGCGCGAAGGTGCCCAGCGCCAGCATGTTCGCGGTGGTGTCGAAGCCCGCCGACAGCAGGATCAGGGCGATCCCCTTCAGCTCCTCGTCGGTCAGGTCGCTGTCGAGCAGGTCGCTGAGTATGTCGTCGGTGGGGTCGGCGCGTTTGGCGGCCACCAGTTCGGCGAGGTAGGTCTGGGTCGCGAGGTAGGCCGCGATCAGCTCCTCGTCGCTGACCTCCCCGCCGAGGAACTTGTCGATGTTGTCCTGGAAGGAGTCCCGGTCCTCATACGGCACGCCCAGCAGTTCACAGATGATGACGGCGGGGATGGGCTTGGCGAAGGCGGTCACCAGGTCCGCCGACGTCCCGGCCTTCTCCATCGCCTCCAGGTGCTCGGCGGTGACCTGCTCGACGCGCTCGGTGAGCAGCCGCATCCGCCGCACGGTGAACTTGCCCACCAGCGGCTTGCGGTAGCGACTGTGCTGCGGGTCGTCCATCAGCAGGAACTCCCCGGGCGGCGCCGGAGGGACCTCGATGCCGCCGTAGTCGATCAGCGGGTGGTGGCCCATCAGCTCCTTGCGCGAGCTGAAGCGAGGGTCGGCCAGCACCGACCGGACCAGGTCGAAACCGGTGATCAGCCACCCCTGGTGCCCGTCGGGAAAGGGGAGACGGCTGATCGGGCTCTGCTCGCGGGCCTCGACCAGCTCCTTGGGCGGGTCGAAGGGGCAGCCGGCCTGACGCGCGGTCGGCATCGTGGCGAGGGTGTGTTCCATGGTCATTCCTCTCATCGACGTGGGACAAAGGGCCTAGGAGATCTTGCGGTGGTAGGTGGCCGTGGCGAAGCCGTAGGCGACGACGAGGATGCCGACGCACCAGGCCAGGGCGATCCACAGGTCGGCGCCGACCGGCTGCTGGGCGAACAGGGCGCGGATGGTGTTGACGATGGAGGTCACCGGCTGGTTTTCGGCGAAGGCGCGCAGCGGGCCGGGCATGGTGGCGGTGGGCACGAAGGCCGAGCTGAGGAAGGGCAGGAAGATGAGCGGGTAGGAGAACGCGCTCGCGCCTTCCATGGTCTTGGCGGTCAGGCCGGGGATGACGGCGATCCAGGTCAGCGCCAGGGTGAACAGGATCAGGATGCCGACTACCGCGAGCCACGCCTGCGGTGTCGCCGACGAGCGGAAACCCATGAGCAGGGCGACGAGCACGACGACCACGAGTGAGATCAGGTTGGCGACCAGTGAGGTCAGCACGTGCGCCCACAACACGGACGAGCGTGCGGTCGGCATGGACTGGAAGCGCTCGAAGATGCCGCTCTTCATGTCCATGAAGAGCCGGAACGCGGTGTAGGCGATGCCCGAGGCGATCGTGATCAGCAGAATGCCGGGCAACTGGTAGTTCACATACGAATCCGAGCCGGTGTTGATCGCACCGCCGAACACGTAGACGAACATCAGCATCATCGCGATCGGCATGACCGCGGTCGTGATGATGGTGTCAGGGCTGCGCGCGATGTGGCGCAGGGACCGCCCTAACAGAGTGACGGTGTCACCGAAGAAATGCTTGGTCATCGTGATTCCTTATGCCTTCGTGCCGACGAGGGTGAGGAATATGTCCTCGAGGGTCGGCTGCTTTTCGATGTATTCGACCTTGGCGGGCGGGAGCAGCTGCTTGAGCTCGTCCAGGGTGCCGTTGACGATGATCCGGCCCTGGTGCAGGATCGCGATCCGGTCGGCGAGTTGTTCGGCCTCGTCCAGATACTGCGTGGTGAGCAGCACCGTCGTCCCCTGGTCGGCGAGTTCCTTGACGGCCTGCCACACCTCGATGCGCCCCTGGGGGTCGAGCCCGGTCGTCGGCTCGTCGAGGAAGATGACCGGCGGATCGCCGATGAGGCTCATCGCGATGTCGAGGCGGCGGCGCATGCCACCCGAATACGTCGACACCTTCCGCGCGCCCGCATCGGTCAGCGAGAAACGCGTCAGCAGGTCATCGGCGACCTTGCCTGGCTCCTTGAGGTGCCGCAACCGGGCGATCAGCACGAGGTTCTCGCGCCCGCTGAGGATCTCGTCGACGGCGGCGAACTGCCCGGTGAGGCTGATGGACTCGCGTACGTCCGCCGCTTGCGTGGCGACGTCCAATCCGTTGACGCTGGCCGTCCCCGCGTCGGCCTTGAGCAGCGTGGACAGGATTTTCACGACCGTCGTCTTGCCGGCCCCGTTCGAGCCGAGCAGGGCGAAAATGCTGCCCCGCGCCACCTCGAAGTCCACACCGCGCAGCACACGCAGTTCCTTGTACGACTTCTCCAGACCATGCACATGGATCGCCTGGGCTTGCTGTTTCGTCATCAGACCGTCCTGTCTTCTTGTCCGGTGTCTTCGCCGGCGGCGCGGGCGATGGCGTTGGTGAAGCGTTCGCGCTCGCGGCGGATGTAGCTCCCTGCGGAGTAGTTCTGCATGAACGCCTCGACGAACTCCACGGGGTCTTCGCCGAAGATCTCGCGGATCGGGGTTCCGTCCGCCGCGCTGCGCTCGAACAGGTCGGCGAGGTCCTCGAACATCGAGGCCGCCTCGGCGCCGTCGCCCGGCCCGAAGTGCATCAGGTACCGCTCCAGCGCTTCGACCGCCGTGCGATAGTTCTCGGGCAGGTTCTTGACCCGCGCCTTGTACTGCCACCAGCGCTTCTTGTCCGCCAGCGGCCCCGTGACCACCTCCAGGTACTGCAGCAAGCCCCTCTTCGGCTCGTTCGACTCTGCGTCCATGGCTACTTACCTCTTTCGCGGAGCGGTTCAAGGCGCTCTGTGAGGAAGCTCCAGGTCCTCCAGAACTCGTCGAGGTAGTCCCGTCCCTGAGCGTTCAGGGAGTACACCTTGCGCGGCGGCCCCTTCTCGGACGGGACCTTCTCCACATCGACCAGGCCGCGTCGCTCGATCCTGACCAGCAGCGCGTAGACAGTGCCCTCGGCGATGTCGGAGAAGCCCTGATCCCGCAGCCATGCCGTGATCTCGTAGCCGTACGCGGGCCGGCCGGACAGGATCGCCAGGACGATGCCCTCCAGCACGCCCTTGAGCATCTCCGTCATCTGCTTGCCCATGGACCATCCCTCAGCTACTCAATAACGCTAACTACTGGTACACGGTAACACTGACTACCGGTACATAGCAACACTCAATAGCTGGGCCCGAATCGCCGAACACCTCATGGCGTTCACCATCGCCAACCGCCCTGACACCGGACCGTCGCCGTACTGACACGGCCCCCCACGCGACGCGCCGTGGGGACCGCGAGCAGGGCGATCACGAGGAGCGAGCCCAGAGTGGTCAGGGCGAGCTTGGCGATGTTCGCGGCGGTCAGCCAGCCGGGCATGATCAGGGTGTCGCTGCCACTGAAGTTGACGCCGTGCTGGGCCAGGATGCCGCCGGGGAGCCCCTGGCGCACGATCTCCGCCTCGGCGGCGGCCTGAGCCGCTCCCCCGTAAGCGAGAACGACGAAGGTTCCGAGCAGGAAGGGGACGGTGGTCAGCAGTTGCAGTGTCGCGTCGATGACGACACTGCGCGGGCGACGCCCCTTGCGAGCGCGTACGTGAGTGCTCATGTCTGGTGCTGGCCGCCGATCACGTCTTCGGCGAGATCGAGCTGCCGGATCTCGGCCGCGGCGACGGTCCTGATGTTCGTGATCGGCGCCGCGCAGGGCGAGGTCGCCGAATCGGCCTGGCGAGCCCAGCTGCGCCGCGCGGGCGCGGATGAGGAGCAGGAGCTGCGCGACACCATCGCGCACATCAGCGAGATCGCCCAGGCCTTCCACTCTGCCTTGGTGGCGTCAGTCGCCCGCGGAACAGAAACGACGCAAAAAAAGGGGTTTCATACGCACATTTATCCACTTTTCACGTGAAACCAGGCGAAGAGATGAAAATATTGCTTGCAGGGATAATTTCGGCACCGCATAGTGGAAGGCACTGACACATCCGGGTCCGTCCCAGGACACGTGCAGTGCGGGTCTCAGCGCAGTGGCCCGCAGGCGTGCCGCTCCCCATCCCAGGTGTCACGGCACGAGGCCTCCCGGTGCGCCTGCGGCCCACCGCCAGACACGGCTGGGGCATGCCGTGTCCCGGTCGGCTCCTTTTCTCGGGAGGCCGTTCCACCCCTACTCGCCGACGGAGTTGAGCCATCCATGACCGCCCTCGCCTCCACGAGCGTGGAAACGATCAGGAAGGAGATCTTTCTCCTGGCGGCCAGGGCGCTCGGTGACCCCCACGCCCGCACACCCTCGGGCCGCTACGTGGCTCTCGTCACCTGGCTCGCCGGCTCCGACGAGGCCTGGCTGACCCGGCTGATCGGCTGGATGGGCCGCCATGCCGGGCTACGCGACCTCCGGCTGGCCGCGCTCGCCGAGCTGGCGCAGGCCCGGCTCGAAGCAGGGGCCACAGGAACCCGGCACCTGCTCGATCGATCCCTGCACCGCGCCGACGAGCCGGGCGAGCTGCTCGCCTACTGGCTCCAGTGGTACGGCAGGGCGATCCCCCAGCCGGTCAAGCGGGGCATCGCGGACGCCGCCGTCCGTCTCTACGACGAACTCGCGATGGCCACCTACGACAGCCCCGGCGCCCCGCTACGCTTCGCCGACGTACTGGCGCTCACTCACCCGGTCCCCCAGGGAACCAGGCAGGCGGCGCTCTTCCGCCACGCGATCGCCCGCAGGCGCGGCGACCTCAACCTGATCCCGGCGTCGTTGCCGCTGCTGCGTGCCCGCCGCGCGCTGTACTGGATTCCCGCGAACCGTCGCCCCGCCCTGTTCGAGCGGCCGGAGGGCGGCCGGATGCTGGCCGAGGCCGCCATGACCTGGCCCGCCGCGCGACGCTGGCTGCTCGGCACGATGACCGGCCCGGCCTGGGCCGCGGTGGTGCCGTCCATGACCTACCAGGACCGGCTCGCCCATCTGGCCGACTTCGACCGCGACGAGATGCCGGACGAGATCGCTCGTCAGGTGGCCGGGGAAATCGCGGCGCCCGCGGCGGTGCTGCGGTCCGGGGTGACGCCGCTGGAGGTCTTCGCCGCCTGGCGGTCGGCACCGGATTCCCGCTGGACCCGGGCGTTGAAAGCGGCTCTGGAGCTGTCACTGGCCAACGTTCCCGCGCTGCCCGGCCGCACACTCGTGCTGATCGACCAGGGCGACCTGATGACGGGCCCCGCGGACAACGGCCTGACCAGGGCAGACGCGGCCGCGATCTTCGGGGTGGCGCTCGCCTGCCGCGCCGCACACGCGCAGGTCGTCATTCTCGGTACGACCGACGCCACGCTGCCGGTCCGGCCGGGAGAGTCGCCGCTGGACCTGATCGACGGCTTCGCAAGCATCGGAGGCTCGACGAGCCCCGCGCGGGCCATCCGTGATCGCGCGGCGGGACATGACAGGGTCGTCGTCCTCACCCATCCCGACCAGGCGGCCCAGGCGGCCGAAGCCGTCACGATCCCCGGCCAGGAACACGTGATCACTGACGTCACCAGTGGCTGGTTCACCGCGATCCCGCACGTGGAGATGGCACGCACCGCGGACTGGCCGTTCTGACCGCGGGCCACCCGGCTACCAGCCCCGGCGTCAGGCTCCCGGGCGCCGGCAACGCGCTCCACGCCGACCGGGAGCTCGTCGCCGAGCAGCTCCGCCACGCCACCGGCGCGCTCCAGGAGAACCTGGAACGCGCCGACGCCACGATCGACCGGGTACGAGCCCTGCTGCGCCGTTGACCCGATCAGCTGGGCCACGCTCTTAGTCGCAGTGTTCGAACCCGCTGGTGTAGGTGCTGCTGCCGATCGAGCCACCCCACTTGACACACTGTCCGGCCGCGTCGCGCCTGACAGGCCCGGCGTAGTACTGGTAGCTGCCCGAGTCGGTGGCCCTGCTCTCCCCTTGCGGCTCCAGGAAGGCCGACATCGCGGAGGCCGTGCTGAGGTTCGTCGTCTTCAGCGTCGCGACGCAGTTGTCGCCGTTACCCGCGTTGTACAGCAGGTAGGTACGACCACCGGTGAGAGCGGCCGAGTCGATGACCGCGTAACCGCTGCCGCAAACCTCCTCGGCGGTGTGGGGGTTGCCGCCGCCGCACCCGTTGGTGCTCGTGATGGCCTTCTTCTGGCCCAGCGACACGGTCGTGCCCTCCACGGTCGGGCTGGTGTCCATCCCACCGCCGGAGGTCCGCTGTTCGTAGTGCAGGTGGGGAGCATCGGAGCCGCCCGTCGAGCCGACGGTCCCGATCTGGGTGCCCTGGCTGACGCTCATGGAGCTGCCGGCCCCTTTGACCTGGGTCGCGAGGTGGGCGTAGCGGGTGCGGGTCCCGTCACTGTGACGGATCTCCACCCACTTGCCGTAGCTGGTGCTACCCGCGTCGTAGAAGTACGCGGTGCCGGCAGCGGTGGCGCGAACGGTTTCCCCGTTGATGACATCGCTTCCATAGTTCTGCCAGTCGATGGAGCCCGATGGGTTGTGGGCGGGGGTGCCCGTCCAGTTGTTGGCGTAGAAGGTCTTTCCGCAGTTGAACGGGCTCTTGTGCGAAACGGCCAGGACGCTGACATCCTGCGCCGACGCGGCCTGGGGTATCAGGGTCGCCGCGAAGGCGGCTGACAGAGCAACGATGGCAACTTTGAGGGTCTTCGGCCTGCTGTTCTCGGGCATGCTCACCTCTCTGAACAGGTGGTTATCCGGCGTCCAGATGACTCCTGCGGAAGCAGACGGTAGTCGAGGGCCCGCATATCGCCCGCATAGAACTCGCATAGGCCGGAGACGGCCTTCAGCTCGCCAAAACCCCCCCGAATACGGCGAAT
Source organism: Nonomuraea insulae (assembly GCF_042656245.1). Lineage (NCBI taxonomy): Bacteria > Bacillati > Actinomycetota > Actinomycetes > Streptosporangiales > Streptosporangiaceae > Nonomuraea > Nonomuraea insulae. The sequence goes on along the minus strand of NZ_JBHSPA010000003.1, from coordinate 114,825 downwards.
CCCTTGAGGCGGGCATACTGAGTATGCATACTTAGTATTCATGTCGATCAGGCACGGGCTGCTGGCCCTGCTCAGCAGGGGGCCCAGGCATGGCTACCAACTGCGGGTGGAGTTCGAGGCGTCCACCGGGGCGACCTGGCCGCTCAACATCGGCCAGGTCTATACGACGCTGTCCCGGTTGGAGCGCGACGGCCTGGTCGCGCCGGAGGAGTCGGATGAGCAGGGCCGGGTCGTCTACACGATCACCGAGGCCGGGCGGGCGGAGATGGTGCGATGGTTCGGCACCCCCGTCATCCACTCCGACCGGCCGCGGGACGAGCTGGTCATCAAGCTGGCCATGGCTGTCGCCGCCAAGCAGGTGGACGTCACCGCGGTCATCCACCGGCAGCGTACGGCGACCATGCGCACTCTCCAGCAGCTCACCAAGGCCAAGCGAGCCGCCACGGAGGGTGCGGCCCAGCGGCTCGTGATCGATTCCATGATCTTCCAGGCCGAGGCCGAGCAACGGTGGCTGGACCACTGTGAGGCTGTTCTCAAGGAGGAAAGATGACGGTCGTACGGCTGGCTGAGGTGGCCAGGGTCCACGGAGAAGGGGCGACGGCCGTACACGCTCTGAAGGGTGTGAGCCTTGAGGTCGACGCGGGGGAGCTGGTCGCGGTCATGGGCCCGTCAGGGTCCGGCAAGTCGACCCTGCTCAACCTCGCGGGCGGGCTCGATCGGCCCACGTCGGGGACGGTGCACGTCGGCGAGCAGGACCTGGCCGGCCTGCGTGACCTCGCGGCGCTGCGGCGCCGCAGCGTCGGCTACGTCTTCCAGGACCTCAACCTGATCACGTCGCTGACGGCGGCGGAGAACGTGATGTTGCCGCGTGAGCTCGACGGCGTGCGCTCACGTCCGGCCCGGGAGGAGGCGATGGCCGTGCTGGCGGAGATCGATGTGGCGGACCTGGCCGACCGCTTCCCCGAGGAGTTGTCCGGTGGACAGCGCCAGCGGGTGGCGATCGCCCGCGCCCTGGTCGGCACCCGATCCCTGCTGCTGGCCGACGAGCCGACCGGGGCGCTCGACACGCGTACCGGCGATGAGATCCTGCAGTTGCTGCGCGCTCGTTGTGACGCGGGCGCGGCGGTTCTGCTGGTCACCCATGAGCCGCGCTACGCCGCCTGGGCCGATCGTGTGGTGTTCCTCCGCGACGGGATGATCGCGGACACCACGGACACGCCGCTGGTGAGCGCCCGATGAGCGCCCTACGGGTCGCGCTGCGCCTCGCCCGCAGGAACGCGTGGCGTTCCCGGGGACGAAGCGTGCTCATCATGGTGATGATCGGCTTACCCGTCCTGGTGATCACGGGGGTCTTCACCCTCACCGAGACCATGAGCGTGTCTCCGCGGGAGGGGCTGGTGACCGAGCTCGGCACGGCCGACGCCCGCCTCCTCCAGACGCCTGAGGGCACGGTGCTCCAGCAGGAGCCGAACGGGACGAGCTGGAACACAGGCGGACCGGCCGCTCCGAAGCTCGGCACCGCCGAGGTGGCGGCCCTGCTCGGACCGGGCGCCAGGGTGATCCCCTTCAGCACCGGCGAGATCCGGCTGGGCGGCGAACGGGTCGACCTGATGGAGACCGATCTGCGCGATCCCCTCACCAGGGGAATGTTGACGTTGAGCGAGGGCAGGCTTCCCGCCGGCCGCGAGGTCGCGGTGACACCCGCGCTCGGCCTGCGGCCCGGCGACCTCCTACGGCTGCCCGGCGCGGCGCCGCTGACAGTGGTGGGCGTGGTCGAGCACCCGTTCCAGCCCTCGCTTCGCGAGGTCGTCGGTCTGGATCTGCCGCTGACGCCCCCGGACGACTTCGTGTCTCCGACCATGTACGGCACCGGCTGGCTCGCCGACACCGCGAAGCCCGTGTCCTGGAGCGTGATACCCACCCTGAACAGGGCCGGCCTGTATGTCACCTCCCACGCCACGATCCTGACCTCGCCGCGCGCCGTGATTCGTCTCGCCTCCATGGGCGTCCAGGAAACGGTCGGGCTCGGCGCCATGGTGATCATGGTGGTGCTGGAGACCGTGTTGCTGGCCGGGCCCGCCTTCGCGGTCGGGCTCAAGAGACGGCGCAGGGAACTGGCCGAGATCGCGGCGCAGGGCGGCTCGGCCGGGCATCTGCGGACGATCGTGCTGACCGACGGACTGGTCCTCGGCGGCGCCGCCACCCTCGTGGCGACGGTGCTGGGCATCGGGGCAGGAACGCTGGGCGCCCAGGTCGTGACGCGCTGGGGAGGGCAGGTCGGCCCTGCGGAGGTGCCGTGGGGGCCGGTTCTGGGCGTCGCCGCGCTGGGCCTGATCGCCGGGATCGTGGCGGCGCTGGTGCCTGCCGTACAGGCGGCTCGGCAGGACACCGCGACCGTGCTGGCCGGCCGCGCGCCCGCGACGGCCGATCGGCCCGGATGGCCGCTGGCGGGGGCCGTGCTGGTGCTGGCGGGGCTGGGGGCGACCGTGGTGGCGCGGCGCCAGTCGGGCTCGGCGTGGGTGTGGGCCGCCGCGGTGCTGGTCATGATCGGGCTGGTGGTGCTGACGCCATGGCTGGTCCGCTTCACGGGACGGGTGGCCACGCGGTTGCGGCTTCCGCTGCGGGTATCCGTCCGCGACGCGGTCCGCCACCGATCCCGTACGGCGAGCGCCGTGGCGGCCGTCATGGCGGTCACGGCCACGGTCGTCGCGATGGGCATCGGCGCCCAGAGCGAATACATGGACCGGCGCAACGCCTACACCTCGGCGCGCCCGACCGGCATGCTGGCGATCTGGGGCGGCACCATGGCCGACGCGACCTGGAACAAGCTGCGCGCCGTAGCGGCCCGCCAACTGCCGGGCGTGCCGCTGGCCGCCGGCTACCAAGCGAGGGACGCCCAGGACCACCGCTACGCGTTGCGGTACACGGTGCGGTGGAACGGCGCACGCACGCGTCGCACGGCGGCCATCGGCGACCGGGCCCTGCTCAGTCTCCTGCAAGGGCGCGACGACCCGCGGGCGGCCGCGGCGCTGGCGAGCGGTAAGGCCGTGGTGTTCGACGCGTCCGCGGTCCGGGACGGCAAGCTGACGCTGCGGGCGAGCTCCACGTCCGGCCCCGCGCGCAAGCTCGAAGTGCCCGCGGTGGCGGCCACGCCGGCCGACGAGCACCAGGGCGGCGCCCTGCTGCCGCGGGCCCTGGTCGAGCAGGCCGGCTTCACGGCGGCGGAGCGCCAGCTCTACGCCATGTACCGGCCGCCGGCCGATTCCACGCTGTGGCGCGATCTCGGCAAGGTGACCTCCCGCGTCACCTTCGCCACCGAGGAGGGCTATCGCAACACGCCCGACCCCGGCCTGTGGGGCTGGCTCGGCGGCGCTCTTGTCCTCGTCGTCGGCGGCACGCTGACCGCCACCCGCCTGGCAGCCGCCGACATGCGGCCAGAACGGGCGACGATGCTGGCCATCGGCGCCCCGCCGGGGACGTTGCGGATGGTCGTGGCCGGCCAGGCCCTCTACATCTCCGGGCTCGGCGCGCTGGTGGGGCTGGTCGCGGGAACGGTGACGGGCGTGGCCCTGAGCCGGCCGATGACGACGTACGGCGACGGGGATCCCGCGACGATCGCCATACCGTGGCCGTTCCTCATCGCCGTGGTGGTGGGGCTGCCCGTTCTGGCGACCGTGGCGGCGCTGATCACCCGGACCAGACTGCCCCTCGTACGCCGGCTCGTGTGAAACGGAGCCACGGCTACCGGGGAGGGGCGGTTGCCCCTCCCCCACGTGGGGATTCCTGGGGCGAGCGGGCCAGCGCCAGCCCGCCGAGGAGCATGGCGATCAGTCCCACCGCCAGGGCCACGAAGCCACCGACTATTCCGTAGCCGGTGCCGGGACCGCCCTCGGCGGCGGCCACGACCAGCCCGCCGATGACCGCGCCGGCCACCCCCAGCAGCACCGCCGCCAAGGACCGCGGACGACCGGCGGAACGGGCCAGTGCCAGCCCGCCGATGACCGCGCCGGCCAGCCCCAGCAGCGCCGCCACCACGGACCACAGACGACCGGCGGTCAAGGTGGAGGCGCTGACGGGGTCCGGCTGGCTCAGGACGTACGCGGCAAGCAGGTGACGGACGGACATGAGCTGCTCCTTCTCCTACGACTGGACATGGCCTCATCGTGTCCGCCGAACCCGCCGCCGGTCGTCCAGCGAACGCGGTCACTTCGCGCTGCCGCCGACGCCGCAGCCGGCTACCGCGGAGGCCGCATCCGCCGCGGAAGTACCGCGTTCGCGGTAGCCGGCCGCTCATCCGCGCGCAGGAGCCGCCCCCGCGGACATCGGGCTAAGGTGCGCGCATGAGGACAGGACGGTCCACTGTCATGGACTCGGCGATCGCCGTCGGCGTGGCGGCCACCCTGCTGGTCACCGGGCTGTCAGGGCAGGGCTCCGCCACAGCCCCCGACCTGCTCGGCTACGCGCTGCTGACCGGCGGCGGCCTGATGCTGGCCGCGCGGCGCCGGGCTCCGGTCGTCGTCCTGGCCGTCACCGGGCTGTGCACGGTGGGTTACCAGGCGGCCGGTTTCGACGTGCCCGCCGTCGCGTACCTGTTCGCCGTGTACGCCGCCGTACGGGCGGGGCACCGCGCCATCACGGTGGCGGCGAGCGTGACCATGCTGGTTCTTCTCCCCCTCGCGGCCCTGGCCTCGGGACTGCACGACACGGGGGAGGCGTTCGCGCAGGCCCGGGGTGCCCTTGAGCTGGCCTGGCTGATCGCCGCCGGCGCGGCGGGTGAGGCGTTGCGGCAGGCCGAGCGGCGGGCGGAGGAGGCCGAGCGCACCCGGGAGGAGATCGCGCGGCGTCGCGCGGATGAGGAGCGGCTGCACATCGCGCGGGAGTTGCACGATTCGCTCACCCACCAGATCTCGATCATCAAGGTGCAGGCCGAGGTGGCCGTCCACGTGGCCCGCAAGCGTGGCGAACAGGTGCCGGAGTCCCTGCTCGCGATCCAGGCGGCAGGACGTGAGGCGACCCGGGAACTGCGCGCGACCCTGCAGGCGCTGCGCGATGACGACACGACCCCGCCGCGCGGGCTCGACCACGTCGCGGAGCTGGTGGAACGGGCTCGTACCATCGGCCTGGACGCGACGCTGACGATCGAAGGGCAACGCGACGACGTGCCGGCCGCGGTGAGCAGGACCGTCTACCGGATCGTTCAGGAGTCGCTCACCAACATCGCCCGCCATGCCGCCGCCGCTACCGCGTCGGTCCGGATCGACTGTCGTCCCGACGCCCTCAACGTACGCATCGATGACGACGGCAGGGCCACAACGGACACCGTCCCGGTGCCCGGCGTCGGGCTGCTCGGGATGCGCGAACGCGTGACCGCCCTCGGCGGCCGGCTGCGCGCGGAGCCGCGCGGCGAGGGGGGCTTCACCGTCCAGGCCGAACTCCCCATGGACAGGACAGCATGATCCGCGTCCTGCTGGTCGACGACCAGCCGCTCCTGCGCAGCGGATTCCGCGCGCTCCTCGACCTCGAAGACGACATCGAGGTGGTGGCCGAGGCCGGCGACGGGCTGGAGGGCCTGGCTCTGGCCAGACGACATCTGCCCGACATCGCTCTCATCGACATCCAGATGCCGATCGTCGACGGTATCGAGGCGACCCGGCGCATCGCCGCGGACCCGGCCCTGGCCGGGGTGCACGTCGTCATCCTGACCAACTACGGCTTCGACGAATACGTCTTCAACGCGCTGCGCGCCGGCGCGGCCGGCTTCCTGGTCAAGGACATCGTGCCCGAAGACTTCCTGCACGCCGTACGCGTGGCCGCACGCGGCGACGCGCTGCTCGCCCCGTCGATCACCCGCAAGCTCATCCACAGGTACGTCACCCAGCCGCTCAACACCGGCACCGGCACCGGACTGAAGGAGCTGACCAACCGCGAACGCGAGGCCGTCGCCCTGGTCGCGCGCGGCCTGTCCAACGACCAGATCGCGGACCACATGGTGATCAGCCCGCTGACCGCGAAAACCCACATCAACCGGGCCATGGTCAAGCTCCACGCCCGCGACCGCGCCCAACTCGTGATCCTCGCCTACGAATCCGGCCTGGTAACCCCGCGCAGCCCTTGAGGAGACTGCTCGGCCGTGTGAGCGGCCAGCACGTCCTGCGCGTAGGTTCTCGCCGCGGGTCCGAAGTGTGCGTACGTCTCCTGGATCGCCGTCAGCAGGTCCGGCAGGGGCCAATCCTTCGGCAGGAGTTCTGCCGGGAGCGCGGGCGGGGTGCGGAGGGTGTCGACCAGCGCGCCGCCGAACAGCCGGGCGTACGACGCCAGCGCCTCGGCGCCGGGCGGCGGCGGGATCGGCTGATCGCGGATCGCGGTACGCAGCCGGGTGGCGTGTGAGCGGTAACGGCGGTCCAGTTCGTCCAGCCCCCAGGCCCGGTGCGCGACGTCGGCGGCGTCGGCGAGGTTCAGCGTGACGCGGCCGTGGTAGACCGTCCCCGCCCGGGACGCCGAGCCGAATTCGGCCGCCCCCGCGTGAGGTGCCGAGCCGGGCTCCGCCGGGGGTGCGGAGCCGAGTTCGGCCGTCAGGCGCTCGCGCAGGTCCGTGACGGAGATGAGCACGCCGGGCTGCATGAGCCCGTAGCCGGCCAGCGTGGCCGCGCGGCGCAGCAGGTCGCGGTAGGCGCGCTGCGACTCGGGGACCGTGTAGAAGATCGCGTGGAAGGAGCCGTCCCAGGCGGGCGGCGCGGGCCTGCTGTAGCGGATCTGGCGGAACGACTGCAGGAAGAAGCCCGCCAGCCGGTAGTCGGCTCCTCTGCCGCGCGAGGTGGCCTCCATCTGCCCGTCGCGCCGCATCCTGGCGATCAGGGACCGCGCCGCCGCCGGGGTCGAGCCGAGGTCGGTGAGCAGTCGTACCAGCACCACGCCGGGCAGTTCCTCGCGGTCGGCGACCCCGAACAGGAGCGGCACCAGCGCGACTCCCGGCCCGCGCGACACGTTTACCCCGGCACCGCTTCCTGTTACTGTTTCTTTCACGATCGTGAGAATACTCGACACACGAAGAGGCTGTGATGGGGTCAGGCAAGGGCAAGGCGATGTTGTTGAACTGGGGGCCCACGGTCCTGCTCGGCATCGTGGCGCCGTTCGTCACCTATGGGATCCTCACCGACCACGGCGTGAGCGAGGTGAACGCGCTCCTGATCAGCGGCGTGTGGCCGGCCGCCGAGACGGGCCTGTATTTCGCGCTCAAGCGCCGCGTGGACGAGTTCGGCGTGATGATCCTCGTGTTGCTGCTGCTCGGCGCGCTCAGCATGGTGGCCTACAACTCGACGCGGCTGCTGTTCATCAAGGATTCGGCGATCACCGGAGTGCTCGGGCTGGCGTTCCTCGGCAGTCTGGCGTTGCCGCGGCCGTTGATGTTCCACCTGGGGCGCAAATTCGGCACTGACGGCACGCCCGCCGGGCTGGCGCGGTGGAACGGGATGTGGGAGCTTCCCGGGTTCCGCCGGGCCCAGTATCGGCTGACCGTGGTGTGGGGAGCCGGGTTCCTGCTGGAGGCCGCCGTCCGCGTCGTGCTCGCCTTCCTGCTGCCGACCGCCACCATGGTCCTGCTCAACAGCGTCCTTCCCCTCGTGGTGGTGGCGGCGCTGGTCACGTACACGATGTCGGTCGGCAGGCGCGGGCGGGCCCGCATGGCGGCGGCCCAGGCCGGGACGGCGGACCAGGGCGTCGCCTGAGAGTCACTTCGTCCAGCCGGAATCTCGCGGCGACGTGGACGTTGGCGAAGACATGACCACACGCTCCCCCGTCACCGACGAACTGCTGGAGATCGCCGAAGCCCTGCTCCCCGGCCACTCCCTGGACACGGCCCGGATCACGGCGGGCAATCTCCACCACGTCGTCCTCCTTCCTGGAACCGCGGCCGTACGGGTGACCAAGCATTCGTCGTCGGCCGAGGAGATGCCGCGCCGTATGGAGGTGCTGCGGGAACTGGCCACGGCGGGGCTGCCCTTCGCGGTGCCTGAGCCGCTCACACCGGTGACCAGGTTCGGCGAGCGCGCGGCGGCCGCCGTCTCCTGGATCGACGGTGAGGCCTGGCCCGAGGGGCAGGGCGACCCCGGCCAGACCGGGAGGCTGCTGCGTGCCGTACGGGAGGTCACCGTCACGCCACGCCTCAGGCGGTTGCTCAACGCGCCGAGGGAGCAGGGCTGGGCCGACGTCCTGGCCGAGGAGGTCGTCCCGCACCTGCCGGACAGGTGGCGGGAGGAGTGCCGCGGGCGTCTGGAGGAGGCGAGGACCCTGGAGGCCGTACCGGATGCGCTGGTCCACGGCGACCTGGGCGCCGACAACGTGCACTGGGGCCGGGACGGCCGGCTGGTCGGGGTTCTGGACTGGGACCAGGCCCATCTGTTCGACCCCGCCGTCGACGCGGCCCTGATGGCCTGGCACGGCTGGGACACCGTCAGGAAGGCCGTGGACCCCGAGACCTACCGGCGCGCCCGCGTCTACGACGCCCCGTTCGGCGTCGGGCATCTCGTCGGGGTCCTCGACGGCCGTCCGCTGGTGAACGTCGACAAATTCGTGGCCAGCATCGTCGCCTGGCTGGAGGAGAACGCCCAGCGGTGACGAGCTTACCTTTGGGTATGTACTTTCCTATCGAATGCCCAGTACCTAAGGTAAGCACCGCGGGACCAGGAGGCATGCCATGGAGAAGATCGCGCTCATCACCGGCGCGGGGCGCGGAATCGGCGCCGCGACGGCCCAGGAGCTCGGCCGTCGCGGCTTCCACGTGATCGTCAACTATCGTGCCGACGAGCCGGCGGCCGCCTCGGTGGTCAGGCGGATCGAGGCCGCCGGGGGCGTGGCGCGGGCCGTACAGGCCGACGTCTGCGACCCGGGCCAGGTGGCGGCGCTCGTCGAGGGTTGCGCGCGGGTGGACGCGCACGCGACCGCGAAGGCCGCGCTCAACGCCTTCGCCCAGCATGTCGCCGCCGAGGCCGGCGCCTGGGGGATCGCCGTGAACACCGTGGCGCCCGCCGCCGTTCGCACAGAAGGCAGTGCCACGATGCTGACCCCGGAGGTGGAGGAGGCGCTGGGGCGGCGCTCGGTCCTCGGCCGGATGCTCGATCCGCAGGACGTCGCCGCGGTGGTGGGCTCGATCCTCGACGGCGGCTTCGACGCCGTGGCCGGGGTCAAGATCCCGGTGGACGCCGGCCAGCGGGTCCTGTCCGGCTGATCCGCGCCCTTCGGCGTGGCCCGGCGGAGCTCGCTAGGACAGGTGTGTCTTGACGTCGTCGTAGCCGGTCTCGGCGGCCTGGTCGGCGGGGGCGTAGAAGAGGTTCAGGACGCCGGTCTCGAAGGTCTGCGAGGAGAGCAGCTTCAGGGGGATCGGGGTCTCGTCCTCATCGAACAGGCGCATGCCCTTGCGTACGGCGATCGGGTGCACCATCAGGTGCAGTTCGTCCAGTAGGCCGGCCGCCAGCAGTTGGCGGACGATGGAGACCGAGCCGCTCATGGCGATGGGGCCGTCGCCGGGCTCGTTCTTCAGGGCGGTCACCGCCTCGACGAGGTCGCCCGAGAGCAGCTCCGAGTTCCGCCAGGTGAACTCGAGCGGCTGGTTCGACGCGACGATCTTCCTGGCGTCGCCGAGGAGCTTGGCGAAGGGGGCGTCCTCCCCGCCGCCCGCCTCGCGCTCCGGCCAGGCGCCGGCGAAGCTGTCGTAGGTCTTGCGGCCGAGCAGGATCGTGTCCACCGTGCCGAGGGTGGCGCCGACGGCCGCTCCCATCTCCTCGTTGTAGTAGGGGAAGTGCCACTGGTCGGGCGCCTCGACGACACCGTCGAGCGAGATGAACAGCTCCGCGATGATCTTCCGCATGCTGGGACCTCCGAAACACGTCGTGGGGTCACATCAGACCACAGGGAGCGGACAATCTGCGGAGCTCAGGGACGGACTTCGTACACGATGTTGAAGGGGTTCTCGGCGACCCGGCGGAAGCGGGTGAACCCGGCCTCCATGGCCACCGTGCGGATCCTGCCCTCCCCGGCCTGGGCGCCGAGTGCGTACCCGCCGGGCTGGGACAGGGCGCTCGGCAGGCACAGGAACGTCGAGAACGAGTAGAACGCCCGCCCGACCGGGTTGAGGTTGTCGCTCACGCTCTCGCCCGCGTTCGGCTCGACCACCATCCAGGTGCCGTCGGGGGTGAGGGAGCCGAGGACGTGGCGGGCGGCGGCCAGGGGGTCGCCCATGTCGTGCACGCAGTCGAACGAGGTGACCAGGTCGTACGGCCCGCCGGGGAACCCCTGGGCGGAGGCCACCCCGAACGAGACGCGGTCAGCCACCCCGGCCCTGATCGCTCCCGACCTGGCCTTCTCGACCGATCCCTCGTGATAGTCGGAGCCGGCGAACGTGGCCTTGGGGTAGGCGCGCGCCATGAGCACCGTGGAGGCGCCGTGCCCGCAGCCCACGTCGGCGACCCGGGCTCCGGCGCGCAGCTTGGCCTCCACGCCGTCCAGCGCGGGCAGCCAGGTGCTGATCAGGTTGGCCGCGTACCCGGGGCGGAAGAAGCGCTCGCAGCCGCTGAACACCTCGGCGTCGTGCTCGTGCCAGCCGATCCCCTCACCGGTGCGGAACGCCTCCTCGACCCGCGGCCCGGCCCGCAGCGCCCCGATGGCCATCTCGAACCCGCCGGGCAGGAACATCGGCCCGTCCGGGTTCGTGAGCGCGAACGCCTGCTCCTCGGTCAGCCAGTAGGAGCCGTTGTCGGGGTCGTAGCAGACGTATCCCCCCGCGGCCTGGCCGTTGAGCCACTCCTCCACGTACCGGGGGAAGGTGCCGGTGCGTTCCGCCAGCTCGTGCGGCAGCAGCGGTTTGTCCGCCAGCGCGCGGTAGAAGCCGAGCCGGTCACCCACCAGGACGTTGCCCGCCGCGATCGTGGCACCGAGGTCGCTGACGAAGAGATGCAGGAAGTCCATGAGCTTGTCCTGGTCGATGGCCATGACGAGTCCCTTCTCGGAGTGTGGCCGGTCATGGCGAGGGTCGCTCAGCACATTGCACATTCGTTGCAAATCGTGTCTTATCAGGCGCGACGTCCGCTCTTACGGGAACGTTCATGGTCCGGTTAATGTGGAGCAGTGTGATCACGAGGTGTTCAATCCCCGTTCGTGGCTCGCCGCCGCGATAGCCGGCTCGCTCCTCGCGACCGGCATCGCCGTGCCCGCGACCGCAGCAACCCCCCTCACCAGCCCCGCGAAGGTCACCGACCCAGCAGGCCACGTCGATCCGCTGATCGGTTCGGCGGGCGGCGGCAACACCTACCCCGGTGCCGTCCTGCCGTTCGGCATGATCTCGTGGAGCCCCACCAACACCTCCGGCGACCAGACCAACGCCGCCGGCGCCAACGGATACTCCTACAACGCGCCACGGACGCGCGGCTTCGCGCTGACGCACGTCAACGGCGCCGGCTGCCACCCGGGAGCCGCGGGAGACGTCCCGATCATGCCCTTCGCCGGCGAGGTCACCTCCTCGCCGACCGCGGACACCACCGACGCGGTGTACGCGAGCACCTTCACGCATGAGAACGAGAGCGTCCAGCCCGGCCGGTACACCGTCACCCTCGACTCCGGCGTCAAGACCGACCTGTCGGTCACGACCCGAGCGGCCGTGGGCGAGTTCACCTTCCAGAAAGGCTCGGCGGCCAACCTGCTGTTCCGCGTCTCCAACTCGCTCAACGGCAGCGAGGACGCCGAGATCACCATCGACCCGGCCAAGCGCACGGTCACCGGCTCCGTCCTGACCGGCGCGTTCTGCGGCCGCCGCGCCAACGGCGGCGTGAACAACCGCAAGACCTACTACCGCCTGCACTTCGCCGCCACCTTCGACCACGCCTTCTCCGGCACCGGCACGTGGGTCGACGGCGAACTGCGCAAGGGCACGACCACGGCGAGCGGCGGCGAGGGCTACGCCACCGGCGCCGACCGCGCCGGCAAGGGCTCCGGCGGGTACGTCAGCTTCGACACCACCTTCGACGCCGACGTGCGCATGAAGGTCGGCATCTCCTACACCAGCCTCGACGCCGCCAGGCAGAACCTCGCCAAGGAGGTCTCGAACCGCGACGACGTCGCCTCGGTGGCCGCCAGGGCCCGCCGCGTCTGGAACGACGAACTGCGCTCGGTCGAGGTCGCCGGCGGCTCGGACGACCTGCTCACGACGTTCTACACGGCGATGTACCACTCCTACCTCCAGCCCAACGTCACCAGCGACGTCGCGGGCACCTACCTGGGCAGCGACCAGAAGGTGCACAGGCTGGCCAAGGGGCAGCGGGCCCAGTACGGCAACTTCTCCGGCTGGGACCAGTACCGGGCCCACACCCAGCTCCTCGCCCTGCTCGAACCCCAGGTCGCCGGCGACTACGCCCAGTCGTTGTACAACCTGGCGCAGCAGAACGGCGGCGTCTGGGACCGCTGGGTGCACGTCAACGGCCCCACCCACGTCATGACCGGCGACCCGTCGGCCCCCGCGCTGGCCGGCTTCTACTCGCTCGGGGTGCGGAACTTCGACGTGCGCGGCGCCTTCGACTCCCTCTACAAGCAGGCGACCGTGCCGCACGAGTCCGGTCTGTCCGACAAGGGCTGCCCGGGCCAGTGCGAGGGCCAGCGCCCGAACCTGGCCGAGTACCTGCGCCTCCACTACGCCCCCCAGGACACCTGCCACTGCTGGGGCGGCGCCGCCGAGACTCTTGAGGACGCCACGGCCGACTTCGCGCTCGCGGACTGGGCCGGGCGGATCGGCCGTGCCAAGGAGCACGACACGCTGATGCCGCGGGCGAGCTGGTGGCGCAGCACCTTCAACCCGTCCGCCGGCGCGGAGGGCGGCTACCAGCAGGCCCGCAAGGCCGACGGGAGCTGGTCGTGGCCGTTCTCGACGACCTCGGACGCCGGTTTCGCCCAGGGCACCAGCGCGACGTACACGTGGATGGTCCAGCACGACGTGTCAGGCGTGGCCGCCGCCATGGGCGGTGCCGAGCAGGCGGCCAAGCGGCTCGACACGTTCTTCCACCGCGCCGACGGCTCGTGGGCGACCGGCGGCGACGGCTTCCGCTACGACCCGACCAACGAGCCGGGCATCCACGTCCCGTGGCTCTACAACGCGCTCGGGCAGCCGTGGAAGACCCAGGAGACGGTACGCGCGATGGCCTCCCTGGTCTACAAGACCGGCCCCAGCGGCCTGCCCGGCAACGACGACCTCGGCACCATGTCCGCCTGGTACGTCTTCGCCGCCCTCGGCATGTACCCGCAGACGCCCAGCCGCGCCGAGATGTTGCTGTCCAGCCCCATGTTCCAGAAGGCGTGGATCAAGCGCGGCAACGGCCGGACGATCACGGTGACGGCCCCGCGGGCCGCCCCCGACGCGATCTACGTCCAGGACGTCAAGGTCGACGGCAGGGCGTACACCCGCTCCTGGCTCCCGGAGTCCCTGCTCAACCGGGGTGGCGAGGTCACCGTCACCGTGGGCGCGACCGCGAACAAGGCGTGGGCCACGGCCAAGGCCGACCTGCCCGTCGATCACGTACCGGATGCACAGACCCCGATCCCCAACCTTCCTGAGGCGTGCGAGCCGATCAGTGAGTCCTGCGCCCAGAGACTCCAGTACGACGTGGACGGCGTGGCCACGACGGACGCCAAGGCCCAGGGCAACCTCGACGGCAAGGGCTGGAGCTTCCCCGCCGAGCAACTCCCGGCCCCCGGGGCGGACAACGGCTTCCTGATCCCCGACACGAAGGGCACGGCAGGCAACTTCCACAGCCTGAGGGGCCAGCGCACCTACCTCACCAAGGGCCGCTACCAGGCGCTCGACCTGCTGGCCACGGCGGTCAACGGCGACCAGCAGACCGAGCTGACGATCACCTACGCGGACGGCACGACCTCCACCGCCCCGCTCAAGGTGACCGACTGGGCGAGCACGTCGGCCCACTTCGGCGAGCAGGCGGCGCTCACGGCCGACACCCGCTACAACGTCAACGGCACGGCCGACGGCCGCAAGGTGACTATCTGGCGCCTGTCCGTACCGGTCGACCCGGCCCGCGAGGCGGTCTCGTTCACCAGCACCGCGGTGCCCAACCTGAAGGTCCTCGCCCTCAACGGCAGGGCGTAGAAAACCTCGTGCGGCGCCGGCGCGGCGTGAACTAGCGTCGGCGCCCATGAGCATCCCTCGGGTACGCCCTCCCTCCGTCGCCGACGAACGCACCCAGCTCGTCGGCTGGCTCGACCTGCAACGCTCGATCGTCCTGTGGAAGTGCGAAGGACTGTCGGAGCAGGACGCGCACCGCCCCGTCCTGCCCACCTCGCCGCTCATGACGGTGGCGGGCCTGCTCTCCCACATGCGCTGGACCGAGCACTGCTGGTTCGAGGTGCTGTTCCTGGGCGGCGACTCCGCCGTCAACCCGCAGTTCGACGAGTCGGCGGAGAACGCCGACATGCGGGTGGAGGGCGTCCCACTGGCCCGGCTGCTCGACGAGTTCGAGCGCCAGTGCCAGGTCTCCAACGAGATCGTCGCCGCGCACTCCTTCGACGACCTGGGCAAGCACTCCCTCTTCGAGAACCCGCCCACGCTGCGCTGGGTCCTGCTCCACATGCTCGAGGAGACCGCCAGGCACGCCGGCCAGCTCGACACGGTCAGGGAGTTGCTCGACGGCGAGAAGGGCTACTACTGAGCCAGTTCCTTCTGGTAGCAGCGGACCAGCGGCGCGTCCACGTACTTGCCGTACGACTCGGTCAGCGTGTAGGCGCACTTCTCGTACAACGCGATGGCCTCGGGCTGCCGCAGGCCGGTCGCCAGGCGCAGCCGCCGGTAGCCCAGGTCGCGGGCCAGGTCCTCCAGGGCGGACAACAACGACCTGGCGACGCCGCGCCCCCGGTGGTCGGGCAGCACGTACATCCGCTTCAGCTCGCCGGTGCCGTCGTCCACGTGCTGGACGGCGCCGCACCCGACGGCCAGGCCGTCCACGGAGGCCACCAGGAACCTGGCGCCGTCCTTCACCTGCGAGCGCCCTTCGAGCCCGTAACGGACGACCAGCTCCGCGAACGCCGCGTCCAGCAACGCCGCGAGCTCGAGATCACCCGGGTCCCGCTCTTCAACCAACATGTCGAGAATTGTCGCTCACAGCCCGAGGAGTTGAGCGGGCTCGGCGATGATCTGCTGGATGATCGACCCGGCCGCCCCCAGGACGGCCGCGTCCGCGCCGGTCGCCGAGACCACGAGGGCCGGAGGCGTGCCGCGCATCTGGCCCAGCCTGGCCCCGAGGCCCTCCGACACCGGTCCCTCCAGCCACCGGTACAGCGGCGCGAAGATCCCGCCGAGCACGATCCTGCCCGGGTCCAGCAGGTGCACGGCCGAGGTGAGCGCCACCCCGAGCGCGTGCCCGGCCCGCTCGCACGCCTCCAGCGCCCGGGGGTCGCCTGATTCCAGCCGCCCCACCAGCTCACCCACCGAGGCCAGCTCTCCGAGCAGGGCGTCCTGCCCCGCGTACACCTCCAGGCAGCCCCGCCCGCCGCAGCGGCACGTGGGCCCGTCCGGCACGACGACGACGTGCCCCAGCTCCCCCGCCAGCCCGAACGTGCCCCTGAACACCGTGCCCTCGACCACCACACCGGCGCCGATGCCGATCTCCCCGGACACGTAGAGGAAGTCGGTCTCCCTGGACCCGAACCACAACTCGCCGAGCGCCGCCAGGTTGGCCTCGTTGTCGATCGTGAAGGGCAGGTCCACCAGGTCGGCCACGCGCACGTCCCGCCAGCCGAGATGCGGCGCGCTGCGCACCACCCCGCCCTCCACCGTGCCAGGCACGGCCAGCGCCGCCCCGATGACGCGCAGCCCGTCGGCCTCCGCCTCGGCCGTGATCTCCTTCACCAGGTTCCGCACCCCGGAAAGGATCCGCGCGGGGTCGGAGTTGCGGTTGTCGGCGGGCCGCGTCCGCCGCAGCCGGACGGCACGGGTCAGATCGACGACACACGCCGCCAGATAGTCGATGTTGATCTCCAGCCCCAGCGCGGCCACCCGATGCCCGCTCAGGCTCACCGCCACACCGGGCCGCCCCCGCTCCCCGCCCCGCACGGCCCCGCTCTCGGTCACCACACCGGCCTCCAGGAGGTCGGAGACCAGGCTGGACACGGTGGTCTTGGTGAGCCCGGTCCGCTCCGCGAGCGCGGCGCGGGTGTGAGGTCCTGACCGGTGAATGGTCGCCAGCACTACGGCCAGGTTACGGGCGCGCATGGAATCATGCCGAACCCCTCTTGACGACACGGCACTCACCTCCTCAGGATTATGTACAGATTATGGACTAATCCAAGCCAAGGACAACAAATGACCGCATTCACTCCCACCCCCGACGACCGCTTCACCTTCGGCCTGTGGACCGTGGGCTGGCAGGCCCGCGACCCCTTCGGCGACGCCTCCAGGCCGGCGCTCGACCCCGTGGAGAGCGTGCACCGCCTGTCCGAGCTGGGCGCGCACGGCGTCACCTTCCACGACGACGACCTGCTCGCCGTCGAGCCCGACCGCGACAAGGCCATCGCCGCCTTCAGGAAGGCCCTGGACGAGACCGGCATGAAGGTCCCCATGGCCACCACGAACCTGTTCACCCACCCGGTGTTCAAGGACGGCGCCTTCACCAGCAACGACCGCGACGTCCGCCGCTACGCGCTGCGCAAGGTCATGCGCAACCTCGACCTGGCCGCCTCGCTGGGTGCGAAGACCTACGTCTGCTGGGGTGGGCGCGAGGGCGCCGAGTCCGACGCCGCCAAGGACGTCAAGGCCGCGCTCGACCGCTACAAGGAGGGCCTGGACCTCCTGTCCCAGTACGTCATCGACAAGGGCTACGACATCCGCTTCGCCCTTGAGCCCAAGCCGAACGAGCCACGCGGCGACATCCTCCTGCCCACGATCGGCCACGCCCTGGCGCTGATCAACGAGCTGGAGCACCCTGAGATGGTGGGCCTCAACCCGGAGGTCGGCCACGAGCAGATGGCCGGGCTCAACTTCGTGCACGGCATCGCCCAGGCGCTGTGGCACGGCAAGTTGTTCCACATCGACCTCAACGGCCAGCACGGGCCCAAGTACGACCAGGACCTGATCTTCGGCCACGGCGACCTGAAGAGCGCGTTCTTCCTGGTGGACCTGCTGGAGAACGGCGGCTACGACGGCCCCCGCCACTTCGACTACAAGCCCCTGCGCACCGAGGACCCCGAGGACGTGTGGGTGTCGGCGGCGGCGAACATGCGCACCTACCTGATCCTGAAGGAGAAGTCGCGCGCCTTCCGCGCCGACCCCGAGGTCCAGCAGGCCCTGAGCGCCTCGCGCGTGGACGAGCTCGCCCAGTCCACCCTGGCCGCCGGCGAGACCTGGCAGGACCTGGCCAAGGACGACTTCGACCCCGAGGCGGCGGCCGCCCGCGGCTTCCACTTCACCCACCTCAACCAGCTCGCGCTCGAGCACCTCATGGGGGTACGCGGATGACCCGACCGATCAGTGTCCAGCTCTACACCGTCAGAGAACCGCTGGCCGCCGACCGCGACACCGTGCTGAGGCGGATCGCCGAGATCGGGTACCGGGCCGTCGAGCCCTTCGACCCCATGGCCGACCCC
Organism: Nonomuraea insulae; assembly: GCF_042656245.1. NCBI lineage: Bacteria > Bacillati > Actinomycetota > Actinomycetes > Streptosporangiales > Streptosporangiaceae > Nonomuraea > Nonomuraea insulae. The sequence goes on along the minus strand of NZ_JBHSPA010000003.1, from coordinate 97,200 downwards.
AAGGGCTTCCGCGAGGTGGCCGACGGTCTGGGGCTGAGCGTGTCGGGCACGCACGCCTACGCGCTGCTCGACCGGGAGCCCGCGGAGGTCTTCGACGCGATCGCCACGATCGGGACCGACAAGGTCATCCTCCCTGCCGGCATCGCGCACGAGGAGTTCACCACGCGCGACGGCCTCCAGCGGGCCGCCGACCTGCTGAACGGCCTGTCGGAGCAGGCCGCGCGGCACGGGATGCGGATCGGCTACCACAACCACTGGTGGGAGCTCGAGCCGCGGGTGGAGGGCAGGCACGCCATCGAGGTGCTGGCCGACCTGCTCGCCCCCGAGGTCTTCCTGGAGATCGACACCTACTGGGCGGCCGTGGGCGGCGCCGACGTGCCCGCCCTGCTCGGCCGCCTGTCGGACCGGATCGAGGCGCTGCACGTCAAGGACGGCCCCGGGGTCAAGGGCGAGCCGCACACCGCGGTGGGCACCGGCGTCATGCCCGTGCCCGAGATCCTCGCCGCCGCCCCCGGCGCCTGGCGCGTCGTCGAGCTCGACGAGTGCGCCACCGACATCTTCACGGCCCTCGCGGACAGCCACGCCTACCTCACCTCCTTGGAGAGCTCTTGAGCAACGGCCCGGTCGGCGTCGCACTCGTCGGCGCCGGAGTGATCAGCGGCCAGTACCTACGCAACCTCACCTCCTTCCCCGACGTGCGCGTGCTCGCCGTCGCGGACATCGACACCGGCAGGGCCGCCACGGTGGCCGCGGAGCACGACGTGCCGGTGTCCGGCACCCTCGGAGACGTGCTCGCGCTGCCCGAGGTCGAGATCGTCGTCAACCTCACGGTCCCGTCCGCGCACGCGGCCGTCGCGCTGGAGTGCCTGCGCGCCGGCAAGCACGTGTACGGGGAGAAGCCCCTGGCCATGAACCTGGACGAGTCCGCCAAGGTCATGGCCGAGGCGGCCGGCCGGGAACTGCGGGTGGGCGGCGCCCCGGACACCTTCCTGGGCGCCGGTCTGCAGTCCGCCCTGCACGCCCTGCGCTCCGGCCTCATCGGCAAGCCGGTCGCGGTCACGGCCGCCACGCAGAGCCTCGGGCCGGAGTCCTGGCACCCCAACCCGGAGTTCTTCTACCAGCCGGGCGGCGGCCCGCTGTTCGACCTGGGCCCCTACTACCTGACCGCGCTGGTGTCCCTGCTCGGGCCCGCCGCCCGGGTGGCGGCCGGCACGCGCAAGGCCCGTGACCAGCGCGCCGTCGGCTCGGGACCCAAGGCGGGCACCCTGTTCCCCGTGGACGTGCCGACCCACGTCAACGCCCTGCTGGACTTCCCCGGCACGGCGACGGCGACGGCCACGTTCAGCTTCGACTCGGCGATCAACCGTCGCATGATCGAGATCATCGGCAGCGAGGGCGCCCTGTCGCTGCCGGATCCGAACACGTTCGAGGGCCCGCTGCTGGCCCGCGGCCCGAACGACGCGGACTGGCGGGAGCTGCCTCTGTCCGGGACGACGGCGGGACGCGGCATCGGGGTCCTGGACATGGCCAGGTCGATCAGGGCGGGCACACCGCACCGCGCCTCCGGCGACCTGGCCGGCCACGTGCTGGAGCTCATGACGGCCATCGCGGAGTCGGGCGAGCGGGCGGAGTTCCGCCCCATCGCCTCCACCCTGGCCACGCCGGAACCGCTCCCGGCCGGCTGGGACCCGTACGCCGCCACTCTGTCCTGACGGCCGGGCGGTGGGAACACCGCCCGGTCAAGGGAATGTAATCCCAGGCAGACCCCGGTATTGTTACTTTGTGTAATTATCTGGTAACAACACTCTCCAGGGGTTCCCATGCGCGTCCTGATCCAGCTCCGCCCGGCCCCAGACGTCGTCGCGTCGGTCATCGACCCCGGTGTCCGCAGCACGGTCGCCGACGTCGTCACCGACCTGCCCGGGGTCCTGATCGACCCGGCGTTCACCCCGGTGGCCGTGCCGCGGCCCGTCTCGGCGCACGGCGCGCCCTTGTCGCTGCACCAGCGGGTGGGGTTCTCGCTGGCGCCTGAGGACGCCTCGGTGCTCGTGCGCGGCGAGATCTCCGACGCCGAGCTCACCACCAGGTCGGTGTTGCTGTCCTCGTCCGTGCGCGAGGTGGCGGGGGTGTTCGCCGACCCGTACATACGGCCGACGACCTGCGGCGACGACGGCCCTGTCGGCGACTGGGAGGAGGTCAGGCGGCTGCTGCGCGTCCATGACCTGTGGGCGGGCGGGCACGACGGCGAGGGCGTGATCGTCGCGGTCGTGGACACCGGCATCAACGCCGACCACGTCACCACCGTCATCGGCCACGACGTGACGATCGACGCAGAGCGGAGCTGGAGCCCGCAGGGCGTGGACAAGATCCCTGGGCACTACCCCGTCGGCCACGGCTCCATGTGCGCCTTCGGCGTGCTGCTCACCGCCCCCAAGGCGACCCTGCTCGACCTCCCGGTCCTGCTCAGCCGCCGGCCGGGCACGAACGGCGACGGGCTGCTGTCGGACGCGCTCGCCGCCTACTCCCACCTGGGCGCCCTCCTGCGGGCCATGCCCGCAGACTCCAGGTCCCTGGTGGTCACCAACAGCTGGGGCATGTTCTCCCCCGACATGGACTTCCCGCCCGGCCACCCGGGCAACTACTCCGACAACCCGGCGCACCCGTTCAACGTGATCGTGGGGAGTCTGGAGGGGGAGGGCGCGGACATCCTGTTCTCGGCGGGCAACTGCGGGCGCGACTGTCCCGACGAACGATGCGCCTACACCGACAGGACGATCGTGGGCGCCAACTCCCATCCGCGCGTGTTGTCCGTGGGCGGCGTGGACGTCAGGGGCGAGCGTGTCGGCTACTCCTCGCAGGGGCCGGGCAGGCTGTCGGAGCGCAAGCCCGACCTGTGCGCGTACACGCACTTCGCCGGCTCCGACGCCATCGGCCCGGCCGACTCCGGCACCTCCACCGCCTGCCCCGTCGCCGCCGGCGTGGTGGCCGCCGTGCGCACGCGCAGGTCCGCGGGGGAGCTGTCACCCTCGCAGCTCCGTACACTGCTGCACCGCACCGCCGACGACCGCAGCACGGTCGGCTTCGACCACGACTACGGCTACGGCGTCATCGACCCGACCGCCGTCCTGGCCGCGCTGGAGCGGCAGAACCGGACCAACGCCGCCTGACTCCGGCCCCCGCGCAGAGCTACGCGTTGGCTTGTACCGAGCGGAGCCGCGACAATAGCGCGATGGCTGACAGTGCCGAGACCGACTGGGTCTCCAGGTTCGCGGACGAGGTGATCTCCGAGGCGGAGAGACGCGCCCCGGGCAAAACGATCGTCTGCGCCTCCGGGCTGAGCCCGTCGGGCCCAATCCACCTGGGCAACCTGCGTGAGGTCATGACCCCCCACCTGGTCGCCGACGAGATCAGGCGACGCGGCACGGAGTGCGTGCACCTGCTCTCGTGGGACGACTACGACCGCTTCCGCAGGGTGCCCGCGGGCATCGACCCGTCGTGGGCCGAGCACATCGGCAAGCCGCTGACCTCGGTGCCCGCCCCTCCCGGCAGCGAGCACGCCAACTGGGCCGAGCACTTCAAGGCGCCCATGACCGCGGCGCTGGCCGAGCTGGGCGTCGAGGTCCACGGGATCAGCCAGACGGAGCAATATACGTCGGGCGCCTACCGGGAGCAGATCCTGACGGCCGTGCGCGAGCGGGGCAGGATCGACACCGTGTTGTCGCGTTACCGGTCGAAGGAGGTCGAGGACTACTTCCCGTACAAGCCGTACTGCGACCTGTGCGAGCGCGACCTGACCACGGTCACCAACTACGACGACGAGACCACCGAGCTGGCCTACACCTGCGAGTGCGGCTTCGGCGAGACCGTGCGGCTGGCCGAGCACGACCGCGGCAAGCTGGTGTGGAAGGTGGACTGGCCGATGCGCTGGGCCCACGAGGGCGTGATCTTCGAGCCGTCCGGCGTCGATCACCACTCGCCCGGCTCGGCGTGGATCGTCGGCCGCCAGATCGTGGGCGAGGTGTTCGGCGGAGAGCAGCCGATCGGCCCCATGTACGCGTTCGTCGGCATCACCGGCATGGCCAAGATGAGCAGCTCCAAGGGCGACGTGCCGACCCCGGCCGACGCGCTGGAGATCATGGAGGCGCCGGTGCTGCGCTGGTTGTACGCCCGCCGCAAGCCCGCCCAGTCCTTCAAGATCGCTTTCGACCAGGAGATCCAGCGGCTCTACGACGAGTGGGACGCCCTGGGCCGCAAGGTCGCCTCGGGGCAGGCCCAGCCCGCGGAGCTGGCCGCGTACAACAGGGCCGTGGGCACGGCGACGGGCCCGCTGGCCGCCACCCCGCACCCTGTCCCCTACCGCACGCTGGCCTCGGTCGCCGACATCACGACCGGGCACGCCGAGCAGGCCCTGCGCATCCTGCGCGACCTCGACGGCGTCGAGGCGCTCGACGAGGCCCGTCCCCGCCTGGACAGGGCGCAGCGCTGGGTCGACGACCACCTGCCCGCCGACCAGCGCACGCGCGTACGCGAGTCGCCGGACCAGGAGCTGCTCGACTCGCTCGGCCCCACCGAGCGGGAGGGCCTGCGGCTGCTGGCCGACGGCCTGGACGACTGGACGCTGGAGGGGCTGACGGCGCTGGTGTACGGCGTGCCCAAGCTCCAGGCGGGGCTGCCGGCCGACACCAAGCCCACGCCGGAGCTGAAGACGGCGCAGCGGGCCTTCTTCGCCCTGCTCTACAAGCTGCTCGTGGGCCGTGACACCGGCCCCCGGCTGCCCACGCTGCTGATGGCCGTGGGCGCCGACCGGGTGCGCAAACTGGTGGACGTGTGAGGGGTGTCGTCCTGATCACCGGAGTCTCGGCCGCGGGCAAGTCCACCGTGGCCCAGGCTCTGGCCGAGCGGTTGCCGCGTTCGGCCCACGTACGCGGCGACACCTTCCGCCGCATGGTGGTCAACGGCCGCGCCGAGATGACGCCGGAGACGAGCGACGAGGCGGTGCGCCAGCTCCATCTCCGTTACCGAATTGCCGCCGCTACGGCGGACTTGTATTTCGATGCCGGATTCACGCCAATAGTCCAAGACGTCATTCTCGGACAGGACTTGGAACGGTTCACGAAGTTGGTCCGGGCGCGTCCCTTGCACGTGATCGTGCTGGCTCCCGACCCCGCCGCCGTGGAGCGGCGCGAACACGCCCGAGCCAAGATCGGCTACGGCGGCGGGTGGACGATCGCCCAGCTGGACGGGTTGCTGCGGGCTGAGACAGCGCGCATCGGACTATGGCTGGACACCTCCCGGCAGAGCGTCAGGGAGACCGTTGAAGAGATCGTTTCGAGGGCCGCGGAAGCGAGAATCAACGAAGATCACATATAAGACTGATCTATGCAAGGCAGTGTCAAGCGGGCTGCATGCGCCATGGTGGACCTTGATGACATGAACAAGCAGCCTTTCGCCGCCAGCGTCAGTGTCATCGTTCCCGCGATGAACGAAGCCGAGAACCTTCCCCACGTCTTCGCCACGCTGCCCTCCTGGATCGACGAGGTGATCCTGGTCGACGGCAACTCGACTGACGACACCATCGCCGTAGCGCGCAGGCTGCGCCCCGACCTCCGGGTCGTCGTGCAGAGCCGGCGCGGCAAGGGCAACGCGCTCATTGAGGGCTTTCAGGCCGCGCAGGGCGACATCATCGTCATGATCGACGCGGACGGGTCCACCGACGGCAGGGAGATCCGCGCCTTCGTCGCCACGCTCGTCGACGGCGCCGACTTCGCCAAGGGCTCCAGGTACGCCCCTGGTGGCGGCTCGGACGATCTCAGTCCGATCCGCTCGCTCGGCAACAAGGTCCTCACCGGGCTCACCAACTTCCTCTACGGCACCCGCTACACCGACCTCTGCTACGGCTACAACGCCTTCTGGGCCCGCCACCTCGACACCCTCGACCTCGACTGCGACGGCTTCGAGATCGAGACCCTGATGAACGTCCGCGCCGCCCAGGCCGGCCTCGTCATCCGCGAGGTCCCCAGCCACGAGCGCTCCCGCATCCACGGCGTCAGCAACCTGCACGCCGTGCGCGACGGCTGGCGCGTGCTCAAGACCATCTGGCGGGAGCGGGCACGCGGCACCGCCGTGACAGCGCCGGCCCAAGTGGCACTCGCCAAGTAGGGAGTGACATCCTCGGACAATGCGCTACATAGTGATCGGAGCAGGAGCAGTCGGGGGGACCATCGGAGCCCGCCTCTACCAGGGCGGACAGGAGGTGCTCCTCATCGCGAGAGGGCCTCACTACGAGGCCCTCAAACGTGACGGCCTGCGCCTGGTCACCTCTGACTCCGACGAGATCCTCCCCATCCCCGCCGCCGACGGCCCCGTGCCCACGCGCGATGACGACGTGCTGATCCTGGCGACCAAGTCCCAGGACACGATCGCCGCGCTGGCCCCCTGGTCGTCCGACCTGCCCGTGGTGTGCGCCCAGAACGGCGTGGCCAACGAGCGCATGGTCCTGCGGCGGTTCGAGCGTGTCTACGGCATGTGCGTGTGGCTGCCCGCCCAGATCCCCGCGCCGGGCGTCATCGCCGCCGGCGGTCACCCCTACTCCGGGATGTTGCACGTCGGACGTTATCCACAGGGTGTGGACGAGCTGTCCGAGCAGATCGTCACCGACCTCGGCAAGCGCGGCCTCGTGGCCCGGTCCTGGCCCGACGTGATGCGCTGGAAGTACGGCAAGCTGCTCGGCAACCTGGCCAACGCCGCCGAGGCGCTCATCGGCCACGTGCCCGCCCTGACCGACCTGGCCCAGCGCGCCAGGAGCGAGGCCATGACCGTCCTCGACCGGGCCGGCATCGCCGCCGTCACCCCCGCGGAAGAGGCCGAGATCCGCGGCCACAACGTGGACTCCCGGCCCATCGAGGGCATCGAGCGCAGCGGCGGATCGTCCTGGCAGAGCCTGGCCAGGGGCAGCGGCACGATCGAGGCCGACTACCTCAACGGCGAGATCGTCCTGCTCGGCCGCGAGCACGGCGTGCCCACGCCGGTCAACGAGGTGCTGCGGCGCGAGGCCAACCGGGTCGCCGCCGAGAAGCTGCCGCCCGGCTCGATGCCCGCAGAGCGCGTGCTGGCCCTCATCGACGAGCGTTCCGCAGCCGGATCCCGCTGAACTCCACGGTGCTGGCCGTCACCTCGTTCCAGAACGGCCACAGGTTGTCCAGCACCCTGAGCTGGATCCCGGCCTCCTCGTGCAACTCGAACAGGTCGCGTACCGGCTCCGGCGGGCCCAGCGGCACCACCGGGGCCTTGGAGACCACGGCGTGCGGCGGGTCGCCGATGGGGGCGAAGTCGTCGGCGGGCAGGCGGTAGGCGAACAGGCGGACGTCCATGACCGCCTTCAGCCAGCCGTACTCGATCGCGTGCACCCGCCCGCCGCACCCGGCGCCGAAGATCCGGGCCGCGTCCTCCTCGGTGGTGCGCGGCCCGGTCCAGGCCATCGCGCGCGGGCAGGCGCGGGGAAACCAGTAGTCAGGGCAACGGTCGTAGTCGACCGCCCACACGTACGGCGCGCTCTGGATGGAGGTCACCGCGACGTGCGGCACGAACCGCTCGATCGTCGGATCCTCGGAGAAATGCAGGACCTGCCCTGGCTCGGGTCTCATGAACGCCATCATCGCGCATACCTCGTCGATCTACGGGCAGTAGAAACGCCGTTCTTACGACAAGAGGTGAGTTGGATGATCGTATTAGGACTGCTCCTGATCCTGCTCGCCGGCGGCGCGTTCGCCCTGGTGTTCTCCGAGGAGAGCGCCAGGTACATCCTGTTCGGATACACCTTCGAGCTCAGCAACGTCCAGATGTTCCTCGCGGGGGCGGCCGCCGCGGCCGTCCTGCTGCTTGGTCTCTGGCTGATGGGCTCGGGTTCGCGCAGGACCGCCAGGGAACGCCGCCGGCTTCGTAGTGTCAAGGTCGAGTCCTCCAACCGGGTGGCCCAGTTGGAGGATGAGAAGCGCGACCTGGAACGGAAGCTGGAGCGCGAGCACAAGAACGACGACCGCCTGGTCGCCCGCGCCCCCGAAGAGCGCGGTTAGGCGTCGAGGCTCTGGCGTGAGGGCATCAGCTTGCCCTCACGCCAGAGCGCGAACCCGGTGATCACAGCGCCCACGCCCTCCCAGAGCCCGACCCCGAAGAACTTGCCCGGCGCCGCCCCGGTCAGCACCAGCGTGGTGAAGACCGCGAATGTCAGCAGCCGGAACGGCACGGTCCAGCGGAAGAACGGGGTGTAGTCGTGCGAGGCGGCGAACAGGTAGTAGACGCCCATGTTCACGGCCGCCATCGACGAGGCGGCCATATAGACCAGCGTGTAGTCGCCGGTGGGCCGCACGTCGAGGACCTCGAACCCCAGCATGCTCAGCAGCGTGCCGGGCGAGATCAGCCCTAGCAGACCGAGCGCGAGGGCGAGGAAACCGAAGACCGCGATGGTCCAGCCGGAGAAAGAACGCGGAAGACGCACAGAAATCCTTCCAATGGGGGGTGTACTCTGCGAGGCGATCTCATCATGCACCCGGAGGTCGCATGCCCCCCACGCGTGGCCGCCCCATCGCGCTGAAACTCCTCATTCTCCTGCTCGTCCCGCTGCTGTCCCTGGTGGGCCTGTGGGCGTTCGCCGCCGGCCTGACCGGCGGCGACGGAGTGCGCCTGCTCGCCATCAGCGACCTGGCCACCAACCTGGCCGACCCGTCAGAGCGGGTCAACATCGCGATCCAGAACGAACGGCTGGCCTCGGTGGAGTTCCTGGCCACCGGTCAGGGCGCGGACGCGATGGCCAAACGGCGCGGCCAGACCGACCGGGCCGTGAGCAAGTTCCGCTCGCTGGCCAAGGGCGTGCGCGACCTGTCTCCCGAGATGGTCACGCAGCTCAACGCGCTGAACGGCAAGCTCGACCAGCTCTCCGACGTACGCCGTGAGGTGGACGGCACCGTCGTCGCCCCTCTCGACGTGATCGACGGCTACAGCGTGATCGTGGACGCCTCCTTCCGCATGTACGACGCCATGGTCCTGGTGCCCGACATGACCCTCTTCCAGCAGGCCAGGGCGGTGACCATGCTGGGCGAGGCCAAGGATGTGCTGTCCAGGGAGCGGGCGCTGATCGTGGTCGTGCTGGCCAAGGGCAGGGTGGACGCGCGCGAGCGGGAGGCGTTCACCGGGATGGTGGCGACCAGGAGGCTGCTGTTCTCCCAGGCGCTGTCGCATCTGGACGGGGCTCTGCGCGGCCCGTACGAGAAGTTGTCCGCCGCGCCCGTCTACCGGGAGTTCCAGGAGACCGAGGACGCCATCAGGGGGCAGGCGGCCACCACCGGGCTGCCCGCCACCGCGGCCACCTGGCCCATCGACGCCCAGAACCTGTGGACCGCCGTCGAACGCAACCAGGCGCTGGCCGTCCAGGGCATCGTCCAGCGGGTGACCCCGACGGCCATCGGCATGCTGATCAAGATCGGCGTGGCGGGCGGCGTGGGCCTGATCGCCGTCATCGCCTCGATCATGATCTCGCTGCGCTTCCGCAAGCGCCTGGTCCGCGAACTGGCCGGGCTGCGCGACGCCGCCACCGAGCTGGCCGAGGTGCGGCTGGCTGGGCTGGTCAAGCGGCTGCGTACGAACGTCGAGCCCCCCACGGCCGCCGAAGTGGCGCCGCTGCAGGTCAAGGCGCACACGTCGGAGGTGGCCGACATCGTGCGCGCTTTCAACGACGTGCAGTCCACGGCCGTCGAGGCCGCCGTGGGCCAGGCCCGGCTGCGCCACGGCGTCAATCAGGTCTTCGTCAACCTGGCCCGGCGCAACCAGTCGCTGCTGCACCGTCAGCTCCTGCAGCTCGACACCATGGAGCGGGCCACGGAGGCGCCGGAGACGCTGGCCGACCTGTTCAAGCTCGACCACCTCACCACGCGCATGCGCCGGCACGCCGAGAGCCTCATCATCCTCTCCGACCAGACCCCCGGCCGTGGCTGGCGCAACCCGGTGCCCATCCTCGACGTGTTGCGCGCCGCCGCGGCGGAGGTGGAGGAGTACGAGCGGGTGGAGGTGCTCCAGCCGCCGCCCGTCGCGCTGGTGGGCACGGCGGTCACGGACGTGGCCCACCTGATGGCCGAGCTGATCGAGAACGCCACCCTCTTCTCACCGCCCCAGACCAGGGTGGACATACGCAGCGCCGGCACGCCCCACGGGCTCATGGTCGAGGTGGAGGACCGCGGGCTCGGCCTGCCCAGGGCCGAGCTCGACGAGCTGAACGAGCGGCTCACGAAGCGGCCCGAGTTCGACCTGGCGCAGAGCGACCGGCTCGGCCTGTTCGTCGTCTCGCGCCTCGCGGCCAGGCACGGCATCAAGGTCACCCTGACGCCCTCGCCGTACGGCGGCCTGACCGCGATGGTCGCCCTGCCCTCAGCCCTCCTGTCCGACCAGCCCGTCATGGCGGGGCGGTAGGTAGGTCAGCCCGCCGGAGCTGAGGGCGGCGGCGCTGGCCAGCAGCCGTTCGTAGGTGAAGGGGGCCAGCAGCCGCTCGGCCTCCTCCACCGTGAAGAAGCCGTAGTCGTCGAGCTCCTCGGCCTGCAGCGTGATCGGAGTGTCCGACCGGATCTCGCCGCAGTCGAACATGAACGTGACCACCGGATAGGGCACCCTCGGCGCCCCGTCCACCCAGTGCACGGTCAGCAGCCTGCCGACCTCGAGCGAGAGCCCGACCTCCTCGGTGATCTCCCTGGCGCAGGCCTGCGCGGGATGCTCGCCCGCGTCGACCATGCCGCCGGGGAACGACCAGTGCTCCCGGTAGTTGGGATCGACCAGGAGCACCCGGCCCCGCTCGTCGGTGATGTACGCCGTCGCCCCCGTGACCACGCGGTGGACCTGGGCCCAGAAATCATCGCTCACACAGGCACTATGGCAGAACCTGCAGCAGTGCCTGCTTCTTCGCCCGTGCGGGTTCCGCGACGCGCTGGACCTCCTTGCCCGCGCCGTCCAGCACCACCAGCGTGTTGTGCGTGGTGCCGGAGACGCGGACGACCATGCGGCCGTCGGCGAGGTAGAAGGCGCCGATCAGCTTGCCCTTGACCTTGGGAGCGTGCGTCTTTCCCGTCACCATGTCGAGGACGACCGGCGTGAAGGAGGTGGGCCAGCTCCCGTCCCCGAGGGTGTCGGGGTTCGCCGGGAACTGGACGATCGCGGAGCGGCCGTTCGGCGACAGGCTCTGCAGGTGGGTGATCCACTTGACGCCCTTGGCCCGGACCGCCTTGCCGCTCTTGACGTCGAGCCGGTAGAGCGCGTCGGCCGTGCCCGCGTAGCCCGCCACGTAACGGCCGTCGGCCGACCAGGCGAGGTGGCACACGCCCTCCGAGGTGCCCAGCTTGCGCGGGGCGCCGGTGCCGTCGGCCTTGACGGACATGATGGTGCTGCCCTGCGCGTACGCCACCCGCGTCGAGTCCGCCGACCACGCCGGGGTGAGGCACGGCGTGCCGCTCTGAACCCCGCTCACGATCGTGTACGTCTTGCCGCCCGCCCTGACCTGGAGCCGGCCGCTCGACGTCACCCAGGCGGCCTTCCTGCCGTCGGGCGCGGCGGCGTACTGCGGCATGTCGCCCGTCTTGGCGAGCGTGCTCCACGCGCCGCTCTGGTAACGGCTGAGCTGGTTGGCGGTGAGGCTGGCATAGACGGCGGCGCCGGACAACTCAGGCGCGGCCGCGGCCGACGCGGCCTGGGGCGCCACCAGAACGACACCGAGTGCGACACCTGCCGCAACGCGAATCTTCATGAGTAGACATGGTGCCGGAAACCCGATCACAAACGCAGGAACGGCTCGCTGAAGTGAGCGGTGGAGAGAATCGCACGTTCCGCCCTGAGCGTGGCCAGCACGTCGGCCCGGGTAAGCGCGGCCGCCTCCTGGTCGTCGTCGTAGACGTACCTGATGCTCGGATCCGCCAGTTGCACGGGGTGCAGCACCAGATCGCCCGTCATGGCCACCTCGCCGGCTCTGACGATCTGGTGGCCGGGGGTGTGCCCGGGGGCGGAGCGCACGTGTACGCCCGGCGTGACCTCGGCGTCGCCCTCGACGACGTGGAGTTGCGCCTTGAGCGGATGGACGATCTCGTCGAGCATCCGGCCGCGGGCCGCGTCCAGCTCGGCCCGCTGGAGCACGTAGCGGGCGTTCTCGAACACCGGCCTGCCGTCGACGACCGCGCCCGAGGCGTGGTCGCTGTGCAGGTGGGTGAGGATCACGGTGCCGACCTCGGCGGGCGCGACGCCCACGGCGGCCAGCTCACCCGCCAGCGTGCCGGGAACCGGCGCCCAGCTCGACGCCGGCGAGTCCGCGCCGCCGATGCCGGTGTCGACCAGCGTCAACCGGCCGGCGGGGTCGCGGAGCAGGTAGCAGTGGAAGTGCAGGACCCACGGCTCGTCATGGAGCCCGGAGCCGGCGAACATCTCCGCCAGCGGGCGGCGGATCGCCGTCCCCATGGGGCCCACGGCGTCGCAGAGCGGTGTCACCTCGACGCCGGACACGGTTATCGGTTGGTGCGGCACGCGCCAAGACTAGGCGGTTTCACACACCTACGGCCGCTTCGTCTCGCACCTTCGCCTCGGCGGCCTTCGCCACCTTCGCCCGAGCCGACATCTGCCATAGTCGCCCGAGCGGGCACCTGCCGTCTTCGCCCGCGCCGACATCTGCCGTCGTCGCCCGAGCGGGCATCCACCTTCTCCCCACAAGGACATCAGCCGAAGTGCGGCGGGAAAGGGAGAAGTGCGGGGGCCGGGAAACGGGCCTCTAGGCGGCGACGGGCTGGCGCGGAATGTACTCGATCTCGAGGTCGGCGGCGTAGACGGCGCGGCAGCAGTGCGCGCACCTGTACATGATCGGGCCTTCGTCGAGCTCGTTGTGACACCGAGGGCAATTGACGGTCTTCATGGCGCGCTCCCCCAAGGAGTGTTCTGTTCGTCCCTATAGAACCCTCATCGAGTTGCAGGGACCCTGCATGCCACTTGACACGATGACGCCGCATCGATGGAGGTTCAGTGCTGTGCACTACACCGTGCGCGGTAATTTTCCTCGCGGTACGGTGCCGAGAAGAACATTGTCGCGCGTGTGTCCCGCGTACGCGGGCGAAGACACGGTAACCGCCCGGGAATAGCCCAAGAGGGCTAGGCGTTGTATGGGTCAGATCGTGTGGTATGTTGCCACTCAAGCGTAGAGCGTCAAGCTCCGCTGATCTTCACTTGGCCCAGCCCCCTTCATCGAGGGCCCGGCTTCCTTTCATCACCCGCCGAACTCTCGCAGGGTTCCGGCGCATTCCCCCAAAGGGGCTCATCATGTCTGTGCAAACCATTCCAGAACAGCGTGCCTCCGTCCCGATTCGCCAGGTCAGCGGCCTGCTCGATGTACGCGACAAATCCGCGTTCATCCGGTTGGACCACCTGCCCGGCCCGGACGACGTACGCCTGCCGCCGGAAAGAGTGCGGCAGTACGACCTACGTCCCGGCGACCGCGTCACCGCGTCCTTCGCCGGCAACAAGCTCGTCGATGTCGAGTCGGTCAACGGCGCCACCCGTTGGCGTGACCGGCCCCAGTTCGGCGACCTCACGCCCGTACATCCCACCGAGCGCCTCAACATCGAGACCGAGTCGCTCAGCACGCGCGTCATCGACCTGTTCGCGCCCATCGGCAAGGGGCAGCGCGGCCTCATCGTGGCGCCGCCCAAGGCCGGCAAGACCATGGTCCTGCAGGCACTGGCCGCCGGGATCACGCGTAACCATCCAGAGGTGCATCTCATGGTGGTGCTCATCGGCGAGCGGCCGGAAGAGGTCACCGACATGCGCGCCAGCATCCAGGGCGAGATCTTCTCCTCGACCTTCGACTACCCCGACCGCGACCACACCGCCATCGCGGAACTCGCCATCGAACGGGCCAAGCGGCTCGTCGAGGGCGGGCAGGACGTGGTGCTGCTGCTCGACTCGCTGACGCGGCTGGGGCGGGCGTACAACAACGTGGCCCCCGGCGGCGGCAAGACCCTGACGGGCGGCATGGACGCCCGCGCCCTGTACCCGCCCAAGCGCTTCTTCGGCGCCGCCCGCAACGTGGAGGGCGGCGGCTCGCTCACCATCCTCGCCACCGCGCTCGTGGACACGGGCTCGCGGATGGACAACAACCTGTACGAGGAGTTCAAGGGGACGGGCAACATGGAGGTGCACCTGACCCGCGAACTGGCCGAGCGGCGCCTGTTCCCGGCCGTGGACCTGGACGCCTCGGGGACGCGGCGCGAGGAGATCCTGCTGCACACGGACGAGCGAGAGGTCGTCTGGCGGCTGCGGCGCATGCTCACCTCGCTGGAGAAGCGGCAGGGACTCGAGATGCTCGTCGACAGGCTCCGCGCCACCCCCTCCAACGCCGCCTTCCTCCTCGAAGCCAGCGCCGCCTGACCCCGTACGGTCATGCCGCCACGCCGCATGAAGACCTCCGCCCCACGCAGACGGCCGGCTCCCCTGGCCCGTATGCCCGGCCCGCCCCGCCCTCCCGGCCCATCGCGCCTCGTCAGCAGCGCCGGCCGTGTTCACCCGGAGGGGACGTCGTCCGCCGAGAGCGCAGCCGGACGTGGTGCCGGCGGCCGGTGCACGAGAATGGGCCGCATGCTCGCCGACATCGTCGAATACCTCATCTGCCCCGTCTGCCGTGCCGACGTGCGACTGGACGAGGCCGCCCTGCGGTGCGCGGCCGGGCACTCCTTCGACGTGGCCAAGCAGGGATACGTGAGTCTGCTGGTCGGGTCCAGGTCACCGGGCACCGCCGACAGCCCCGACATGGTGGCCGCCAGGGCCGCGTTCCTCGACAAGGGCTACTACGCCCCGCTGGCCGACGCCGTGGCTGAAACGGTGCGGGCACATGTGGCGAATGAGAACGTTCCAAGAAAACGTGAGTCCTCTACCGAAACGAATGACGGCGGGGAGTTGAGGGCGTACCGTGTTGCGGGAGTGGAGGCCGGTTACGGCTTGGGGCCAGGAGGTCTCGGGCGGGAGCCGGAAATCGTCGAGGATCGTCGCGCGGAGGGCAGGACCGCGCCGTTGATCATCGACGCAGGCGCGGGCACCGGGCACTACCTGGCGGCCGCGCTCGACGTGGTTAACCATGGCATCGGGATGGCGTTCGATGTGTCGAAGCACGCTGTTCGCCGGGCGGCACGGGTGCATCCGAGGGCAGGGGCGTTCGTGGCCGACGTGTGGCGCCCGCTTCCGATCAGGAGCGGGGTGGCCGACGTGGTGATCGATGTTTTCGCGCCCAGAAACGGGCCCGAGTTCAAACGTGTTCTACGCCCCGACGGCGTCGCGGTGGTCGTCACCCCCGCGCCGGAGCATCTGAGTCCGCTGGTCGAGGAGCTGGGGCTGCTCTCCGTGGATGAGGAGAAAGAGCGCAGGGTGGCTCGCAGCCTGGAGGGTTTCACCGAGTCAGGGCGACGCTCGATCGAGTTCGAGATGACGCTGGGGCATAGTGACATCGCCCAGGTTGTCGGGATGGGTCCGAGTGCGTGGCATAACGAGGCGAACACGCTTGATGAGCGAATCGCCGCCTTTGTCTCCCGAAATGTCGCGAAAGGACAGCAAAAAGTAGTAGCGCGTGCGGCGTTTCATCTGTCTATCTTCGCGCCGGCGCCCCGATCAAGACCTGTTCCTTGACGGGCATGTGCGACTGGTGTTACTGATGGGGCATTTAGTCCGAAATTCCCCCACATTCTCGACGTATTTCCTCGGCACAGGCGCAATACTGGACGGCATCCCACGCCCGGAGGCGCGGGACAACACAGGGAGGGGGCGCGCCGGATGAAGGCGGAGGAACGCTGGCAGGCCAGGTTCCGGGCGTCGCGCATGACGCTGCCGTCCTGGGCGCGCCAGGCCCCGAACCGCTCCATCTACCGCTCCAACACCACCGGGACGTGGGAGGTCTACGCCTGGGACCGCGTGACCGGCGCCACTCGCCAGGTCACCGACCGTCCCAAGGGCACCGCCTACGCCGCCATCGACCCCGGCGGCCAGTGGATCTACTGGTTCGCCGACACCGACGGCGACGAGTTCGGCGAGTGGTGGCGCCAGCCGTTCACCGGCGGCCCCGACGAGCCGGTCGCCCGCGACCTGCCGCCAGGCCAGCCTGGCGGCATCATGCTGTCCACGACCGGCGTGGCGGCGATCAGCATGGCCGGCGAGGGCTCCTTCCGCATCCATCTGGCACGCGACGGCGAACCGACCAGCCTCCTGTACGAGAACTCGGAGGCCGCCTGGGTAGCCGCCATGTCCCTCGACGGCTCCCTTATCGCGATAAATCACGGTGAATACGGCGACTTCCGGCACCCGGCCCTCCGCGTCGTCCGCCAGAACGGCAGCACGGTGGGCGAGCTCCACGACGGCCCGACGAAGGGCGTGGTCGGCCTCGACTTCGCCCCCGTCGTCGGCGACCGCCGCCTGCTGGCCCTGCACGAGCGCCGCCAGCGCCACGAGCCCCTCGTCTGGGACCCGGTGACCGGCGAGCAGCGCGAGATCTGGCTGCGCGACTCGGGCGACCTCGCGGCCGAGTGGTACGACGACGGCCGCGGCCTGCTCATCCTGCGCGACGACCGCGCCCGCAGCTACCTGCACCGCTACGACCTCGCCGGCGGCGGCCTGACCCCCATCGAGACCCCGCACGGCGTGATCGAAGAGGCCGCGCCCCGGCCCGGCGGCCACGTCGAATACTCCTGGTCCAGCGGCTCCCGCCCGCCGATCATCCGGTCGAGCACCGGCCAGGTCGTGGTCAACTCCGGCGGGCCGCCCGCCCCGCCGAGCGTCCCCGTCGAGGACATCGACGTCGAGGGCGAGGGCGGCCGCATCCACGCCCTGGTCTCCAAGCCGGAGGTGGGCACCTCGCCCTTCCCCGCGGTCTTCCTGTTGCACGGCGGCCCGACCTCCCACGACCGCGACGCCTTCTCCCCCGAGGTCGCGGCCTGGGTGGACGCCGGATACGCGGTGGTCCGGGTCAACTACCGGGGCTCGACCGGCTACGGCTCGGCCTGGCGCGACGCGCTGCACGGCGACGTGGGCCACATCGAGCTGGCCGACGTGGCGGCCGTCCGGCAGTGGGTGGTCGACCACGGCATCGTCGACCCGGACAGGACGCTGCTGGCGGGCTCCGCATGGGGCGGCTATCTCACCCTGCTCGGCCTCGGCACCCAGCCCGACCTCTGGGCGTGCGGCATCGCCGCGGTGCCGATCGCCTGCCACCAGACCTCCTACGAGGACGAGGCGGAGAGCCTGCGCGCCTACCACCGCGTCCTGCTCGGCGGCTCCCCCGACGAACAGCCGGAGCGGTACGCGGCCAGCTCCCCGATCACCTACGTCCCCCAGATCAAGAGCCCGCTGCTGATCCTCGCCGGCGAGAACGACACGCGCTGCCCGCTGCGCCAGATCGAGAAATACGTGGCCCAGCTCGCCGAGCACGGCCTCGAACACGAGGTCTACACCTACGACGCCATCCGCGGTTCCCTCGTGGTCTCGGAACGAATCGCCCAGACGGCGCTGCAGCTCGAATTCGCCCGCAAACACGCGAGTACGCCGTGACAGAGGCTTCCGGCCTGGCAGAACACCCCTGACAGCACTCTTGACCGTCAGCCAGCTCGCCTGTCATCATCACGCCACCCGCAACCAGCCGGAAGGGCGCCCATTGAGCACCACCGCGAGCCCGCACAGCACCCCACCGCACAGCACCCCGCCGCATCAGGAGCGCCCGCGATCGTGATGGCGCGCCACACGACCGCAGGACCCTCGCAGGAGCACGAACTACCGGGCGCGCAGCACCACGATCGCCAGGTCGTCCGCGCTGGGCTCCAGGGCGAACTCGGCCGCGCCCCTGCGGATGCGCTCCGCCACGGCCCTGGCCGACAGCCCGGCGCACTCGGCCAGCAGTTTGGCCAGGCCGCCGTCGTCGTCCAGCAGCCGCCCGCCGGAGCGCCGCTCGGTCACCCCGTCCGTCACGGCCAGCAGCACGTCGCCGTGGTCCAGATGAATGGTGTCGGCCTCGAACACGACCTCGTGGAAGACCCCCAGCAACGACTGCGGGGTGGTGACCGCCTCGACGACCCCGCTCGGCTTGAGCCGCAGAGCCTCCGGATGGCCGGCCGACACCAGGCGGATCTCGAGACCGTCCGCCGCGGGCGTGATGTCGCCGTGCAGCAGCGTGAGGAACCTGGCCCGCTCGCCCTCCTCCAGGATCGCCTGGTTGAGCCGGCCGAGCACGGCCGCCACGCCGTAGCCCTCCCGGGCCAGCAGGCGCAGCGTGTGGCGGGCGAGGCCGGTCACGGCGGCGGCCTCGGGGCCGGTGCCGCAGACATCGCCGATCGCGAACCGCCACGAGTCGTCGCCCGCCTTGAACAGGTCGTAGAAGTCGCCGCCGACCTCGTTGGCCTCTCCGGCGGGCTCGTAGATGACGCCGTAGTCGAGCCCCGGAACCTCTGGCTCGTTGGGCGGCAGCAGGCTGCGCTGGAGCGCCCGGTTGGCGGCGGCCTGCTGGGCGTAGAGGCGGGCGTTGTCCATGGCCAGCGCCGCGCGCCTGCCGATGTCCTCGGCGAACTGGATGACCTCGTCGGGGAAGCGGTCGGGCCGGCCCAGGCACATCATGCCGAGGCTGCGGCCGCGCGCCATGAGCGGCACGGCGAGCACCTGCGACTCCGGCAGGTGGATCGTGGAGGTCACCCGGGTGTCGGCGGCGCTGATGTCCATGTCCGTGAGCTGCTCGCGCAGGCCGTCGATCCTGGCCTCATCGGCGTGCCACAGGTAGACCAGCCGCAGCGGCGCCGAGTCGGCGGTGTAGACGGCGCACCAGCTCGCCAGCCGCGGCACCACCACCTGGGCGATGATCGCCGGAACCATGTCGGGGTCTAGCGTGCCCGCGAGCAGGTCGCTCGCGTCGGCCAGGAATCCCAGCCAGTGCGGCCCTCTGCTGCTCTCCTCCAGCCATTCGGCAGCGACCCGGTCAGCGGAGCCAGGTAGCGTGAGCCTTGCCCAATGGACACGGGAATCGCCCGCAAAGGTGACTCCCCACTCCTCGACGTTGACGGAAGGTGGTTTCGGATCACCCTGGGAAAGGTTTCGCTGCCGCAACTCCACCTGGACTGCGTCCCCGAAATGCTTCCAAATCACCTCAAACGGCTCGTCAGCGACCTGCTCGGCCAGATCTCCGGCGACCTGCTCAGCGGTATGGAGCACGCCGCCGGTGGCCCACGCGGTCATCACCTCGCGCGTGAACCTCATCGCAGCCGTCACAGCGGTCTCGCCGGGCGCGAACGTCGCAGCCAGCACCGCATGGGGAGAAGCAGTCATCCTCACGTGCCTACCACACTTCCCGCTGACTTGGGGTAAATCCAAGGGCAGGACTACGAGCTACTCATCGTGACAGACTTGAATCACTCGCCGACGGCAGCAGCGAGTGAAGGAGGCCCCATGACCACGGCCAAGGCCGCGCCAAGCCCTGAGGAGAGGACGTACACCGAGTCCGATCTCGTGCCTATCCTGGAGACTCTCTTCTCTTGGCGTGACGGCGATTTCCGGCGTCGGGTTCCTCATGCTCCTCCTGGCATCCTCAGCGAGGTGCGGCTGCTGCTGAACGAAGTGGCCGACCGCCGCGAGCACCTTGCCAACGAACTGGTGCGCGTACGTAAAGAAGTCGTCAAGGAAGGACGCTTCAGCGAGCGGCTGACGCCCGGACCGGGTGTCGGCGCGTGGGCGGAGAGCGTCGAGTCGGTCAACATGCTGATCGACGCCTTGGTGAGCCCGGTGAGCGGCGCGGCCGACGTCATCGACGCGGTCGCCAAGGGTGACCTGTCGCGGCGGATCGACCTCGACCGGTCGGCGCGCGGCGAGGTACGCCGCCTGGGCAAGGCCATCAACGGCATGGTGGACCAGCTCGCGCTGTTCAACTCCGAGGTCACGAGAGTGGCGCG
Organism: Nonomuraea insulae; assembly: GCF_042656245.1. Lineage (NCBI taxonomy): Bacteria > Bacillati > Actinomycetota > Actinomycetes > Streptosporangiales > Streptosporangiaceae > Nonomuraea > Nonomuraea insulae. The sequence continues at coordinate 77,227 of NZ_JBHSPA010000003.1, read as the reverse complement.
CGAGGCGGGCACCGAGGGCCGGCTGGGTGGCAGCGCCAACCTGCGCGGCATGTCCGGGAGCTGGCGCGACCTCACCGAGGCCGTCAACACGATGTCCTCGCGCGTGGCGGCGCAGGTGCGCGACATCGCCGTGGTGACCACCGCGGTGGCCAAGGGCGACCTGAGCCGCAAGGTGACGGTCGACGCCGTGGGCGAGATGTTCGAGCTGAAGAACACCGTCAACACGATGGTCGACCAGCTGTCCGGCTTCGCGGAAGAGGTGACGCGAGTCGCCCGCGAGGTGGGCACCGAGGGGCAGCTCGGCGGCCAGGCGCAGGTGACCGGCGTGTCGGGCGTGTGGAAGGACCTCACCGACAACGTCAACTTCATGGCCAACAACCTCACCTCGCAGGTGCGCAGCATCGCGACGGTGGCGACGGCGGTGGCCCAGGGCAACCTGTCCAAGAAGATCACCGTCGACGCGCAGGGCGAGATCCTCCAGCTCAAGGACACCCTCAACACGATGGTGGACCAGCTGTCCTCCTTCGCCGACGAGGTCACCCGAGTCGCCCGAGAGGTCGGCACCGAGGGCAAGCTGGGCGGCCGGGCCGAGGTGAAGGGCGTGTCGGGCGTCTGGAAGGACCTCACCGACAACGTCAACTCGATGGCCAACAACCTGACCTATCAGGTGCGCAACATCGCCCAGGTCACCACCGCCGTGGCCAACGGCGACCTCACCCGCAAGATCGACGTGGACGCCCAGGGCGAGATCCTGGAGCTCAAGTCGACCATGAACACGATGGTCGAGCAGTTGTCGTCGTTCGCCTCGGAGGTGACCCGAGTCGCCCGGGAGGTGGGCACCGAGGGCCAGCTCGGCGGTCAGGCGCAGGTGCGGGGCGTGTCCGGGGTCTGGAAGGACCTGACGGACAACGTCAACTCCATGGCCAACAACCTGACCTCACAGGTACGCCAGATCGCGGCCGTGTCGTCGGCCGTGGCCCAGGGCAACCTGTCCAAGAAGATCACCGTCGACGCGCAGGGCGAGATCCTCCAGCTCAAGGACACCCTCAACACGATGGTGGACCAGCTGTCCTCCTTCGCCGACGAGGTGACCCGAGTCGCCCGAGAGGTCGGCACGGAGGGTCAGCTCGGCGGGCAGGCGAGGGTGAAGGGCGTGTCCGGGGTCTGGAAGGACCTCACCGACAACGTCAACTCGATGGCCAACAACCTGACGTACCAGGTGCGCAACATCGCCGAAGTGACCACCGCGGTCGCCAACGGCGACCTCACCCGCAAGATCGACGTGAACGCGCAGGGCGAGATCCTCGCGCTCAAGACCACCGTCAACAAGATGGTGGACCAGCTCTCGTCGTTCGCGTCCGAGGTGACCCGAGTCGCCCGAGAGGTCGGCACGGAGGGCCAGCTCGGCGGGCAGGCCCGGGTCGAGGGCGTCGAGGGCACGTGGAAGCGGCTCACCGAGAGCGTCAACGAACTGGCGGGCAGCCTCACCACGCAGATCCGCGCCATCGCGACCGTGACCAGCGCCGTGGCGCGCGGCGACCTGACCCGCTCCATCGCCATCGAGGCGCAGGGCGAGCTGGCGGAGCTGAAGGACAACATCAACTCGATGGTGGGCAGCCTGCGCGAGACCACGCAGGCCAACCAGGAGCAGGACTGGCTCAAGTCCAACCTGGCCCGCATCTCCCGGCTCATGCAGGGCCACCGCGACCTGCTCGAAGTGGCCAAGCTGACGATGAGCGAGCTGACGCCGCTGGTGTCGGCCCGCTACGGCGCCTTCTACAGCATCGATCCCGAGGGCGACCACGAGCTGATCCTGATCGGCGGTTACGGCGTGCGTCCCGACCGGGGCCCGCGCCAGCGCTTCGGCATCGGCGAGGGCATCGTCGGGCAGGCGGCGGCCGAAGGTCGGCACATCGTCCTGGACGACGTGCCACCGCAGTTCATCACCATCGACAGCGGGCTCAGCCGCTCCACGCCCGCGCAGATCGTGGTGCTGCCGATCCTGTTCGAGAACCGGGTGCTCGGTGTGCTGGAGCTGGCCTCGTTCACGCCGTTCGGGGAGGTGCACCTCGACTTCCTGACGCAGCTCGTCGAGACCATCGGTGTCACGATGAACACGATCATCGCCAACTCCCGCACAGAAGACCTGCTGACCGAGTCGCAGCGGCTCACCCGCGAGCTGCAGGAGCGCTCCGACGAGCTGCAGCGCCAGCAGGAGGAGCTGCGCAGGTCCAACGCGGAGCTGGAGGACAAGGCGGCGCTGCTGGCCAAGCAGAACCGCGCCATCGAGATCCAGAACTTCCAGATCGAGCAGGCCCGCCGCACGCTGGAGGAGCGCGCGGAGCAGCTCGCGGTCTCCTCGCGGTACAAGTCGGAGTTCCTGGCGAACATGTCGCACGAACTGCGCACACCGCTCAACAGCCTGCTGGTGCTGGCCAAGCTGCTGACCGAGAACGCCGAGGGCAACCTGACCTCGCAGCAGGTCGAGTTCGCCCGTACGATCCACAGCGCCGGTTCGGCGTTGCTCCAGCTCATCAACGACATGCTCGACCTGTCGAAGGTCGAGGCGGGGCGGATGGACATCCATCCGATCCAGGTGTCGCTGCCGAAGATGGTCGACCTCCTGGAGGCCGCGTTCGCGCCGCTGGCGCAGGACAAGGGGCTGTCGCTCACGGTGGACGTCGAGTCCGAGGTGCCGCTCGAGTTGCGCGCCGACGAGCAACGCCTGCAGCAGGTGCTCCGTAACCTGCTGTCCAACGCGGTGAAGTTCACGCCGCGCGGTGAGGTGAAACTGCGCGTCTCGCCGGCTCCCGCCGGGGTCGACTTCGACGACGACTCGCTGCACGACGCCGACGACCTGCTGGCGTTCCAGGTGATCGACACCGGCATCGGCATCGCGCCGGACAAGCGGGACGTCATCTTCGAGGCGTTCAGGCAGGCCGACGGCACGACGAGCAGGAAATACGGCGGCACCGGGCTGGGCCTGGCGATCTGCCGGGACATCGCCAGGTTGCTGGGCGGCGAGATCCACGTGGACAGCGAGCTGGGCAAGGGGAGCACGTTCACGCTCTACCTGCCGGCCTCGTACACCGGTCCGCTGGCCGCGACCGACGGCGGGACGGCGAACCGGCGGCAGCTCATGACGCCGCCGTCGGAGGACCAGTCCTCCTCGCCCGAGCCGCCGATGCCGCTGGACCTGCCGATGCCGGAGCTGGTCGAGCCGCCGGTCGAGACGCCCAGCCAGTGGCAGGGCGACGACCCGCTCAACGGCGCCAAGATCCTCATCGTCGACGACGACATCCGCAACGTCTTCGCGCTGACGAGCGTGCTGGAACGACACGGTTCCACAGTCGTCTACGCTGAAAACGGACGGGAGGGTATCGAGCAGCTCGAACGAAACGAGGACGTCGCGCTCGTACTGATGGACATCATGATGCCGGAGATGGACGGATGGGCCACGACCTCGGCCATCCGGCGCATGCCGCAGTTCGCGGACCTGCCGATCATCGCGCTGACCGCCAAGGTCATGCGAGGCGATCGGGAGAAGAGCATCGCCTCGGGCGCCTCCGACTACGTACCCAAGCCGGTCGACGTGGACCGCCTGCTCGAACGGCTGCGCGGATGGCTCAGCCGCGGTCGTGGCTCCGCGTCCGACTCCTCGACCCCGCCCTCCCCGCCCACCTCGCCAGCTGAAGGGTCGTGATCGATGCCGGATCGTGCGAAGATCCTCCTCGTCGATGACCGCGAGGAGAACCTGATCGCTCTCGAAGCCATCCTCAGCTCTCTCGACCTGGTGCCCGTGCGTGCCAGATCGGGCGAGGAGGCGCTCAAGGCGCTGCTCAACACCGAGTTCGCGCTGATCCTCCTCGACGTGCGCATGCCCGGCATGGACGGCTTCGAGACGGCCGCGCACATCAAGCGGCGAGAGCGTACCCGGAACATCCCGATCATCTTCCTGACCGTGGTCGACAGCGCCCCCGACTACGCCTTCCGCGGCTACGCGGCGGGCGCTGTGGACTACCTGACCAAGCCGTTCGACCCTTGGGTGCTGCGGGCCAAGGTCTCGGTGTTCACCGAGCTGTACAACATGAACAAGCGGCTGGCCGAGCAGGCGGCCCTGCTCCGCGACCGCGTCAGCGGCGAACTGCCGCCGGGGGCCGGGGATCACGCTTCGGTGCTGCCGGAGTTGTCGCGGCGGTTGACGGCGGTGGAGGACGAGCTGGCCAGGGTGCGCGAACTGGCCCGCAAGTCCCAGGATCCGGCGCTGGCGGTGCCGCTGGGCGACCTGACGGACCGGCTGTCCCACCTGCGCGCCGGCTTCGACGCGATCTCCTGACTTTCCCGACCCCCGGAACGCGCGTACGCGCCCGGGGGCGACTTCATGCCTCCGGGACACCGCTCTTCTGGGCACCGGGGCTTTGAGCACCGTCCGCGGCACACCGAGCCCCGCCGCCGGTGATCCCTCCACGGATGCGCACAGCCGTCCTGAGCGCCCTTCGCAGCGCGCCCAACTTCCGCCCTCAGTGATCCAGTACGTAGGCGTAGGGCCACCCTGAGCGCCGTCCACAGTGCGCCGGGCTCCACCACACGACGTCCCGCCGACCCGGCACCGGGAAGCCGGGCGGGCGCGGCGGTTTGGGTGGGGGCAGGCCGGCGGGGGTGCCGGAGATGGGCATGGGGTGGTGGTGGCTGGAGGGGGGGTGGGTGAGCGAAGGGCTCGAAGGGCCGAAGGGGTGCGGTCGGCGGGCCGCTTGGTGGGGCTGAGGGGGCGTACGGGCGGTCAGTGGCGGGCGCGTTCCAGGGCGTCCCAAAAGCCGCGGCGCAGGGCGTGGCGGACCTCGTCGTGCAGCAGGAAGTCGATCGGCAGCGACGATCCCTGCAACAAGCGTGCCTCCAGGTCGGACGGCATGCGGGGTTTGCGGGCCAGCACAGCCTCCAGCCAGAGCGCGGGCGCGTCGCGGGCGACCGAGTCGCCGAAGTCGTGGCCCTCCCGATGGGCGGCCTTGACGGCGTCGGCCAGCGTGGTGGCGCCCGCCGTGGCGGCCGAGGGCGGGTTGATGGGGGCGGGCTGAGGGCCGGTGTACGGGCCCAGTTGCGAGGGCTGGTAACCGGCGCTGGAAGGTGTGGAGAACTGGCCGGTGGTGGGGCTGGAGGACGGCGGCTGGGCCTGGATGGGGCCGGTGATGGGCGCCGAGGGGGGCGGCTGGGCGGGGGGCTGTTCGAGCTGGTAGCTCGAGTATGTCGGCGGCGACGGCGGCGGCGACGACTGCCCGCGTCCCGAGGACGGCCCGGAGCCGTTGGACGACGGCTGGGCGTTCGGGGAGGGAGAGGCCGCGTGGCTGCCAGTGGCGGAGGAAGGCGGGGGCGCGGGGGGCAGGGAGTGGGAGTGGGAGTGGGAGGACTGGCCGTTGCTGAGGGGCTGGTGGTGGCCGTTGGAGGATTCGGTGATGCCGCTCACCACGTTGACGTACGGGCGCAGATGGGGTGCCCCCAGCTCCACCAGGTCGTCGCACTCCTGCCGCAACGACCGCGACACCGCCCAGCCGCCGTCGGCGGCGACGTGGATGACGCTCACCCTGACGCCGAGGTCCTGCGCGTCGCACACGACCTGCGCCAGGTCCTCGTCGCCGCTGACCACGACCGCGTCGCAGATGGCGTTGTTGCGCGCGAGCGTCATCAGGTCGCGGTGGACCTGGGCGTCGACGCCTTCGCGTCTGCCTGGCCGGATGCGTGACAGTCTGAGCTTGAGGCCCGGTATGTCGGCCAGTACGTCGTGCTCCGGCGTGCGCCGGCCCTCGACCGTCGCTTCGTACCAGTAGCACCGCAGCAACGGCAGGCCGGTACGTTCGCGCGACAGGCTGGTCATCAGCTGCAGCAGCCCTGGATAGTCCCAGGAGACCGCTTCTCGATGACGCGTGCCGTGCACGGCCATCGCTCCATCAGCCAGCAGATAGCCAGCGTCCACGAACAGCGCACAGCGATCCACTGACACCGCCCCTTTCCTGGTGGTCCGACCTTGCTGGCTCTGCACCGTCAGAGACCGGACTCGGCGGCCCTCTCTCAGGGTAATGAAAGCAGGTGATCCCGCGAGGGTTAATCCCGACGATTCGGCTGCCCCTCGCTGTCATGCCAGGCCGATATGGCAGACCGTACCAGTTTGTCCCGTTAACGGTCACGATCGTGCCCGCACGCTCAGAGCGGCGACGCCGAACAGGATGACGTCCTTGTCCGTGGCGATCGTCAGCCCGGGATCCACCCCGAGCTCAGCGCTGACCGTATCGACGTCCGCGCCGAACGTCATCTCCGCCACGCCGTTGGATGACCCGTCGAAGACGTTGGCCGCGTCGCGGTCGCCGCCGCCGGGGGTGATCGCGCCGGACCCGAGCGAGACCTTGTCGCCCTTGAGATCGGCGTCGCCCTCCCAGGTGACCAGCTCGACCCTGGCGGGTGCGGCGGCCGGGCTCAGCCCGCCCAGCGGGATCCGCGCCCGCCGCGCCTGGCCGCCGACGACGGCCGCGGTGTCGAGCACCACGGCCTGACTGTACGGCTGATCGGGATCGGTCACGATCAGCACCAGGCTCCACCCCGCATGACGCGAGACCCCTTCCTCCATCGGCGCGTCGGCCGCCCACCAGGCGCCGTTCCTGCGTACGTCGCCGACCAGCTCGCTCACGTCGGCGAACGCCTGGTAGGCCGGCCCGAGAGGCAGCTCGCGGACCGCCACGTGGCTGGGCCGCACGGTCAGGTATCTGCGCCGCCCCGGCGGTCTGAGCTTGATGGGCCCGGCCTTCTCGGTCGCCGCCGACCAGTAGAGCCCGGCCCACACGACCTCGCTGCCCTTCGGCAGGGACAGCACGGCCCCGCTGGAGGAGCCGGTGTCGGGCCGATCGTCCTGGTCGAGCGCGGTCATCGGCCACAGGTCGTTGTCGCGTTGCGTGCCCTGGCGCCGCCTGGCCTCCAGGCAGCCCGCCCGCTCCTCGGGGCAGCTCATCAGCGTGTTGCCGATCGCCCTGACCGTCACCTTCCCGTCGGTGGCGAACCTGGCGGAGGCGCCCGTCATGCGTACCCCCTCCTCGGCCCGCGCCCGGACCCGCAGCGAGCCGGCGGCGATCCGCACGGCGGGCCCCGCGCCCTGCGGCGCCTCGTCCGCCACGAACACCCGCAGGAACACCGCCGTGCCCTGCCCCGCGGCCAGCGGCTCCCTGGCGCACCGGGCGCCGCCCTGCGAGGGGCCGCAGGCCCAGCCGTCCACCGTGCCCACGGGGCCGTGGACGGCGAAGCCCGGGCCGCGCCTGGCCGTGGGGATGAGGGTCACACCGGGAGGAAGGTCCACGTTCGCCGCCAGCTTCTCGCTGGGCCGCTCGCCGTAGTTGCGCAGGCGGATGCCGACGATGCCGGGCTGGGCGCGGATGAGGGCGCCGAGCGGATCGATCGTGGCCCGCAGCCGCGCCTTGCCCGGCTTGTTCTTCTTGACCGGCGGCGGCACCTGGGCCGGGGGCTCGCTCGGCAGCGGAACGGGCACCGGCCGCATCGTCGCGGGCGGCTGCGCGACCGGCGTGGTCACGGGCGGCCGCACGATCGGCCGCTCGTCGGAGGCCAGCGCCAACGTGGCCGCCACGGCCACCGCCACGGCCACGCCGCCGACCATCGCCGCCTGCTGCTGCTTGGGGGCCCGCCGCACCCACCCGAACGCCCGCAGCAGCCCGCCCGCGCCGCCGCCCGCGATGCCCGCCTTGGCCAGCGCCGCCGCGTAGCCGCCGAACAGCGGCCCGGCGATCAGCGGCCCGACCATGACGCGCAGCCCGCGGTTGACGTCGGTCAGCTCCAGCAGGACGCCGTGGCACTCCTCGCAGCCGTTCACGTGGTCGTCGATCAGCTTGGAGTCGCGCCTGGCCAGCCCACCGCGTACGTAGGCGCCCATCTTCCCGAGCACAGGCCGGCACTCGTGCTGCGGCGGGGAGCCCAGATGCATCTGCAGGTACGCCTGCCGCAGCCCCTCCCTGGCCCGGTAGGCCAGCGCCGCCACCCCGTTGGCCGACAACCCCAGCAGCGGCGCCACGTCGGCCGGCTTGGCCCGCTCGACCTCGGTGTGCCAGAGCACGGCCCGCCAGCGCTCGGGAAGCGACAGGAACGCCCTGGCGATCAGCGACTTCTCCAGCCCGACGAGCGCGGGATCGACGAAGGGCACCCCCGGGTCGAACTGCTCGATCTCCCCCGTCGTCACCTGGCGGCTCTCGACCCTGGAGCGGTCGTAGACAGTGCGCCGCACCACGGTGAGCAGATAGGTGCGGAAACCGGACTCCGGCCCGCCGCCCCTGCCCACCAGGTCGAGGATCTTCGTGAACGACTCCGCGACCACGTCCTCGACCTCGGCGCCCCTGACGAGCTGGCGGCCCAGCGCGCGGGCCGCCGCGACGTGGCGCTCATAGAGCTCCCCGTACGCGGCGGCGTTGCCCTCTCGGGCCGCCTTAAGCAGATCTGCATCGCTTCGCGGCGATTCGACACCCATAGTGACCTCACGATTACGCGGGGTTGCCCCGCGCAATCATTCCGCATTCCCCGTCATGACTAAACCGCGCGCGCGTCTTTACTACGGGAGGCATTCGATGGAGCAGGACGTTCTGTCGCGATGGCGCGGCAGGAGCATGGCGGCGGGCTGGTCGCTCGCCGAGGACTGGTGGACGCCCGAGGTGGAGGTCGTGATCAAGGCCGTGTGCGGTGGGTGCGACCTGACGCAGGCGTGCTGGGCGCTGGGCGCGGCGCGGGCGGGCGCCGGGGTGGGCGTCGCCGAGGGCATGAACGACCTGGCGGAGCTGTTCGCCGTGGCGGGGGCGGGCGGGCCGCCGTTCACCGCGCTGCGCTCGTTCGCGGCGGGGTGGGCCGAGCAGAGCTTCGCGCCGATCGGGGAGTTGCACTGCGAGGATCCGCTGACGGGGCTGGCCACGGTGGCGTACCTGCGTACCAGGCTGGCCCATCTCTACCGGGGGTCGGCCGCGGGTACGTGCCTGGTGGTGGCCGAGCCCCCCGCGCCCGCGGAGGACCTGGCCGAGCGGCTGGCCACGGCGCTCAACCTGGCCACGGCGCTGCGCAGGGCCTTCCCCGGCGACGACACGCTGGCGCTGCTGGGGTCCGCGCGGGTGGGGGCGGTCACCCGGATGGACGAGCGGCTGGCGGAGAAGGTGGCGCGGCTGGAGAACTCGGAGATCCTGTACGGCCGGCGCCCCCGGGTCGGGGTGCGTCCTCTGCCCAGGGCGTACGGGCAGGCTCTCGCCCTGATCAGGACCCTAAGCTTGGACCCATGACGGATCGAGACACCCTCCTGGCCGAGATCAAGAACAAGGCCCTCGTGCACGGCAAGGTCATCCTCTCCTCGGGCAAGGAGGCCGACTTCTACCTCGACCTGCGGCGGATCACGCTCGACGGCGTGGCCGCGCCGCTCATCGGCAGCGTGATGCTCGACCTGACCGCCGACCTCGACTACGAGGCGGTGGGCGGGCTCACGCTGGGGGCCGACCCGGTGGCCGCCGCGATGATGCACGTGGCGGCGGCGCGCGGGCGCAGGCTGGACGCGTTCGTGGTGCGCAAGGCGCAGAAGGAGCACGGCATGCAGCGGCGGATCGAGGGGCCGGAGGTCAAGGGGCGGCGGGTGCTGGCCGTCGAGGACACCTCCACTACGGGCGCCTCGCCGCTGACGGCCGTGGGGGCGCTGCGCGAGGCCGGGGCCGAGGTGGTGGCCGTGGCGACGATCGTCGACCGGGGGGCCGGGGAGCGGATCAAGGGTGAAGGGCTCGACTACCGCACGGCGTACACGCTGACGGACCTCGGACTCTGACCGCGAGAGGCAGTCGCGGACGGATCTCGTAGACGAATCTCGCGGATAGCGCGCTCGCAGATGGCGGTCGGGGGCGGCGGTCGCGGGAAAGCGCGCGCCGTCAGCCGGGGCCGCGGACGGTGAAAGCCTCGCGCGCGCCCTTCTCGCCCTGCTCGCGCAGCCTGCCGTTCTCGATGACCTGCACCGTGCCCGCGTCGCTGAGCACGACGTCGAGTTCCGGCTCGAAGTAGCTGACCTCTTCGCCCCTGCTCATCTCGCGATACTGCAGCACGTCGCCGCCTGGCACGCGGACGGTGACGTTGGGGCAGGTGTCGGCCACGCACACGATCTGCACGGTCGGCACCTGCGCCGCCTTCGTGGCGGCATCCGTCGCCAGGGCGGTGGCGGGCTCACGCTCGGACGGCGGCGAGCCGGACGAGTCGAGCAGCGCGCGAGCGCCGATGACCAGGAGCGTCACCACGGCTCCAGCGGCCAGGACGGCGATCGCTAATCGGGCGAGGCTCATCGGAACTGACTTGTGGCGTCCCACATGGGGCAGCGTACCCGTCAGTGCTGCGGATCAGAACTGGACGATGACACACGGTGGTGCTTGCCGTTGGGCACGGAGGGCTTCTTGCCGCTCTTGCGACGCTTGATCGCCTCGACGATGATCGGGATCAGCGAGATGAACACGATCACGAAGACGCCCGGCAGGATGTACCTGTCGATCTGCTTGGGTTCGACCTGGCGGCCGAGGACGTTGCCGAGCAGGATGAGGCCCTCGACCCAGACGACGCCGCCGATGGTGTTCCAGATCAGGAAACGCTTGGGGCTCATCTCCAGCACGCCGGCCACGGGATTCATGAACGTCCGCACGATGGGGACGAACCTGGCCAGGACCACCGCCTTGGCGGGCCCGAACTTCTCGAAGAACTCCTCGGCTCTGTCCACGTGTTCGCGCTTGAACAACCGCGAATCAGGTTTGTCGAAGAGTTTCCTGCCGAATCGCGCCCCCAGAAAATGTCCGAGCTGGGCGCCGGCGATGGCGCACAGCGGTGTGCCGATCAGCAACACGGGCAGCGAGAGCGGTTCGATGTCCATTCCGTGCGCCACCGACGCCGAGCTGAAAATCCCCGCGGCCACCAGCAGTGAGTCACCGGGCAAGAAGAACCCGAGCAACAGACCCGTTTCGGCGAAGATGATCGCGAGAACGCCGATGGTGGCGAAAGCGCCGAGAATCGTGAGCCACCACGTCGGGTCGAGGAGATTCCAAAGCCAGTCCACGCCGAGAGCCTACCCGGACCGGGGATGCGCGAGATGACCATCAAGCACGCGTTGTCTCTACCAGACGGGGTAAGGAGCCGGGATACTGGGCCCTGGCGCGAAGCCGTAACTTCTCAGGGAGATGAATCATGCCTATTGCGACTCCAGAGGTCTACGCCGGGATGCTCGACCGTGCCAAGGCCGGCGGATTCGCCTACCCGGCGATCAACGTGACCTCCTCTCAGACGCTGAACGCCGCCCTGCGCGGCTTCGCCGAGGCCGAGAGCGACGGCATCGTGCAGGTCTCCACGGGGGGTGCGGACTTCCTCTCGGGCACGACGGTCAAGGACATGGTCACGGGAGCGACGGCGCTGGCGGAGTACGCGAGGGTGGTGGCCGCCAAATATCCGGTCACCGTCGCGCTGCACACCGACCACTGTCCCAAGGACAAGCTCGACGGCTTCATGCGGCCGCTGGTGGACATCTCCATCGAGCGGGTCTCCAAGGGCCTCGACCCGCTCTTCCAGTCGCACATGTGGGACGGCTCGGCCGTACCGCTCGACGAGAACCTGGAGATCGCCAAGGAGCTCATCGAGAAGTGCGCCAGGGCGCGGATCATCATGGAGATGGAGATCGGCGTGGTCGGCGGCGAGGAGGACGGCGTCGTCGGCGAGATCAACGAGAAGCTCTACACGACGGCCGGTGACGCGCTGGCCACCGCCGAGGCCGTGGGCCTGGGCGAGAAGGGCCGCTACATGCTGGCCGCCACGTTCGGCAACGTGCACGGCGTCTACAAGCCGGGCCACGTCAAGCTGCGGCCGAGCGTGCTGAAGGAGATCCAGGACGCGGTGGGCGCCAAGTACGGCAAGGACAAGCCGTTCGACCTGGTCTTCCACGGCGGCTCCGGATCGATGCTCGAGGAGATCCACGAGGCCATCTCCTACGGCGTCGTCAAGATGAACGTCGACACCGACACCCAATACGCCTTCACCCGCCCGATCGCGGACCACATGTTCAAGAACTACGACGGCGTGCTCAAGGTGGACGGCGACGTCGGCAGCAAGAAGAGCTACGACCCCCGCGCCTACGGCAAGGCCGCCGAGGCCGGGATGGCCGCCCGTGTCGTGGAGGCGTGCCAGAGCCTGAAGAGCGCTGGGACGAAGATCTCCTAGCCACTTCGGCGGCTCGGCGGGTATGACTTGTCCTATGGATAACCTTCTCGCCGGGCCGCCCCCGACTCACCTGCCGGATCTGCCCGAGGCCAGGGAGGCGCTCGAATCCGGTGCCAAGGCCGCCGACGTGGCCGCCCGCTTCCCCGCCCACCCGGCGGCGTGGGCCTCGCTCGCGGAGGAATACTTCGCACAGGGCCACGCCGTCACCTCCTACGCCTTCGCCCGTACGGGCTACCACCGTGGCCTCGACGCGCTTCGCCGCAGCGGCTGGAAGGGGCACGGGCCCATTCCCTGGGAGCATGAGCCGAACCGCGGGTTCCTGCGCTGCCTCTACTCGTTGTCCAGGGCCGCCCAGGCGATCGGCGAGAAGGACGAGGCCGAGCGGTGCCTGCAGTTCCTCAAGGACAGCACGGAGACCGGGTTCGACGCGCTGACCAAGGGCTAGCTCTTGGGACGAATAGGAACGTTCGGGTAGTCTCTCTACGCAAGAGCCCCTGCCGCGCTTGCGTCAGGGGTTTCGTTTTGTGCTCGGGAGACTGAACCATGCCGGCTGCCGTTCTCGTTGGTGCCCAGTGGGGCGATGAGGGCAAGGGCAAGGCCACCGACCTTCTCGGTGGCGACGTCGACTTCGTCGTCCGTTATCAGGGTGGCAACAACGCGGGTCACACCGTGGTCATCGGTGATCAGAAGTATGCGCTGCATCTGCTACCCACGGGGATCCTGTCGCCGGAGGTGGTGCCCGTCATCGGCAACGGCGTGGTCATCGACCCGGGTGTGCTGCTGAGTGAGATCGACGGCCTGGCCGCGCGGGGCATCTCCGCCGAGCGGCTGCTGATCTCCTCGAACGCGCACCTGATCATGCCGCACCACAAGGCCCTCGACAAGGTGACCGAACGCTACCTGGGCCAGGCCAGGATCGGCACCACCGGGCGCGGCATCGGACCCGCGTACGGCGACAAGATCGCCCGTATGGGCGTGCGCGTACAGGACCTGCTCGACCCCGGCATCCTGGCCAAGAAGATCGAGGTCGCGCTGACCGAGAAGAACCAGGTGCTGACCAAGGTCTACAACCGGCGCGGGATCGACCCGGCGGCCGTGCTGGAGGAGTATCTGGCTTACGCCGAGCGCCTCAAGCCGCACATCGCCGACACGACGCTGGTGCTGTCCAAGGCGCTGGACGACGACAAGTTCGTGCTGCTGGAGGGCGGGCAGGGCACGCTGCTCGACATCGACCACGGCACCTACCCGTTCGTCACCTCCTCCTCGCCCACCTCCGGCGGCGCGTGCGCCGGGGCCGGCATCCCGCCGAACCGCCTCACCAAGATCATCGGCATTCTCAAGGCGTACACGACCCGCGTCGGCTCCGGCCCGTTCCCCACTGAACTGACCGACGACATGGGCGAATGGCTGCGCCAGACGGGCGGCGAGTACGGCGTCACGACCGGCCGCAACCGCCGCTGCGGCTGGTTCGACGCGGTGATCGCCCGGTACGCCACCCGGATCAACGGCATCACCGACTACTTCCTGACCAAGCTCGACGTGCTGTCGGGGCTGGAGCGGATCCCGGTGTGCGTGGCGTACGACGTGGACGGGGTCCGGCACGACGAGATCCCGATGACGCAGACCGACTTCCACCACGCCACTCCCATCTACGAGGAGTTCCCCGGCTGGCAGGAGGACATCACGAGCGCCAAGTCGTTCGCGGACCTGCCGCCCAACGCGCAGGCTTACGTGCGGACGCTGGAGGAGATGAGCGGCGCCCCGATCTCCGCCATCGGCGTCGGCCCCGGCCGCGACCAGACCGTGGTGGTACGACCGCTGGTCTGAGCTAGGCCGTCAGGACGGCCGCCGTCACGGGAGTGTGCAGGGTCCAGCCCAGGGTTTCGTACAGGGACCGGCCCTGGGCGGTGGCCACCAGGACGCCGGTGTGGGCGCCCTTTGACGCGGCCGTGGCGGCGATCGTCTTCATGATGACCGTGCCGAGGCCGCGTCGCCGGTGGTCGGCGGCCGTCTCGACCTTGTCCACGACGGCCGTCCCGCGCGCGACCGCGAACTGCCCCCGCGCCGCGACCTCGCCGGCCGCCGTCAGCAGGCGGGCCGCCGTGACGCCCGCGCGGGTGGTGATGGCCAGGGTGTAGCCGGGCGGCGCCTGGGCGCGGGCGCGGGTCAGGGGGACGGTCATCATGTACTCCTCGTCCTGGACGGACCAGCGCGGGGGGAGTGTGATGGCCGCCGCCGGGGCGCAGAGTTTGAGCCAGGTGCCCGCGATCGTGAGGGTGGCCGTCAGGCGCTGGAGGGTCTCCGGGGTGGGGGCGGCGACGATGTGGCGGGCCACGTGGCCGGGGAGGCCGACGTCCACGCGCAGGCCCCACGGCTCGCGTACGGGTTGCGGGGCGTCGCGGGAGATGACCCACCCTTCGACCCACGCCCGGACTGTTGCCGGATGGGCCGTTTTGAGAACCTCCGTCATGAAGAACAGCCTATTGTCTGCCCAGAACCGTACGACCGGGCGTAGCAGGATAAAAAGGACGCGGCGTGGCACACCCTAGAGGTGCCCGGTGGCAGGTAGGGTCCCGGTTGTGCGCGTTGAGATACATGGTCACCGTGGGGCGCGTGGCCTCTGGCCGGAGAACACTCTGCCGGGGATGAGCCGCACGATGGAGCTGGGCGTGCATGCGCTCGAGCTCGACGTAGCGCTCACCGCCGACCGACGCCTCGTGCTCACGCACGACCTCACGGTGTCCGCCGTGACCAGTGCCGACAGGCGGCCGGTCCATGCGGGCGACCCGCTCTTCCCGTATGTCGGCAAGCCGATCAACACGCTGACCCTGGCGCAGTTGCGCACGCTCGACGTGGGCGTGCGGCTGCCGCGGCATCCCGACGACCCCTTCGCGCTGACGCAGGTCCCCATGCCCGAGACCCGCATGCCGACGCTCGGCGCGGTGCTGGGGCTGGTCAACGCCTACGAGGCGGAGGACGTGCGCCTGCACGTCGAGCTGAAGTCCGACCCGACGCGGCCGCACCTGACGGCCGACCCCGAGATGTTCACCGACATGGTGGTCGAGGAGCTCGACCGGCACGGACGGCTCGGCAACGTGGCCATCCTCAGCTTCGACTGGCGCATCCTGGCGCACGCCGCCGACGTGGCGCCGCAGACGCGGCGCTTCGCGCTGATCGAGCTGGACACCCTGGACTGGAACGACGGCGTGGGCGACGACGTGCCCGCCGCGGCGGCGCGGGCGGGGGCCACCACGCTCTCGCCCGAGCACATCATGGTGGACGAGGCGCTGATGTCCCAGGCTGCGGCCGCCGGGCTGGACGTGGCGGTGTGGACCGTCAACGATCCCGACCTCGCGGCCAGGATGCTGGACCTGGGGGCGGCCGGGATCGTCACCGACTACCCCGACAGGATGCGGGAGTTGTGGCGGGAGCGCGGGCTGGAGCTGCCCGAGCCCATCGGCCCGCTCAGGCCCGTGGGCGTCTGAGGTTGCTCAGGTCGTCCTAGAGCCAGCCGTTGCGGCGGAAGCCGCGGTGCAGCAGGACGCAGGCGGTGACCATGACGGCCAGGACCGCCGGATAGCCCCAGACCTGCTTGGTCTCCGGCATGAAGTCGAAGTTCATGCCGTAGATGCCGGCGATCATCGTGGGCACGGCCAGGATGGCCACCCAGGAGGAGATCTTGCGCATGTCCTCGTTGGCCAGGGCGTTCGAGCGGGCCAGCGCGGCCTGCAGTATCGAACTGCACAGCTCGTTGGAGGACTCGACCTGCTCGCACACGCGGGACAGGTGGTCGCCGACGTCGCGGAAGTATTCGCGCATCCCCGAGGGGATCACGCGGCGCTGGGGCAGCGCGGACAGCGGGGCCTGCAGCGGCGTGACGGCCCGCTTCATCTCCAGCATCTCGCGCTTGAGCTGGTAGATCCGGTTGATGTCGCGGGAGCTGACGTCCGCGAACACCGTCGCCTCGACCTCTTCCAGCTCCAGCTGCATCAGGTCGGCCACCTGAAGGTACTGGTCGACCACGTGGTCGGAGATGGCGTGCAGGACTCCGGCCGGGCCCCTGTTCATCAGCTTGGGCTTGTCCTCAAGGCGCTCGCGTACGACCGTGAGCGGACAGTGCTCGCCGTGCCGCACCGTCACCACGAAGTCCACGCCGAGGAAGACCATGATCTCGCCGGTGGCGATGATCTCGCTGTTGGCGGTCAGCTCGTCGTGGTCGAGGTAGGCGATGGTCTTGAGCACCATGAACAACGACTCGCCGTAGCGCTCGACCTTGGGCCGCTGGTGGGCCTTGACGGCGTCCTCGACGGCCAGCGGGTGCAGGCCGAAGACCTCGGAGAGCCACTCCACCTCGGGCGAGTCTGGCTCGTGCAGCCCGACCCAGACGAAGGCGTTGGCGCCCTCGGCGTCCTTGTTGTGCTCGCGTACGAGGTCGAGGGCCTCGACGATGCCCGTGGCGTCGACCTTCTTGCCCTGGACGTAGGCGCCGAACTCCACTAGCGAGTCAACGGGGTGCACGCAGTCCTCGCGCAGCCGCTTGGCGAGCTGGCGCGGGGCGCGAGAAGGTACGGGGTGTCGGTTGATGCGACGGAAAAGGGTGGACGAGCGCATGGCGGTCCCTTTCCGCCCGACCAGGCACTGTCCACGCGCGATGAAGTCACCTCAATCAACACGGATTGCGTGGAGGCACGATCAGGCTGCCGAATTGGAGTGGTCGGGGGTATTCAGGGTGTACGTGTGGAAGCACGTACTGCTGGGATCACCAGGTTTCATCCCGGACCACCTCCAATCATGCGAGACGCCGCAAAGCCGCCTTAACCTACCACAGGCGGGTGAACCTATATGACGATACTCGCCCGGGGGCCCTCCCCTCAGGTAGAACTCGACAAAGTTTCTTTCCTATTCCGGCATGTGGTGTCCTGGTGACCTGAGCGTGCGCCTGGCCGCGGGCCTGCGACAATGGAGCCCGTGCGCGTTCTAGTCATTGGTTCCGGAGGGCGTGAGCACGCCCTGTGCCGTTCACTCAGCCTCGATCCCCAGGTCAGCGAGGTCCACTGTGCGCCAGGCAATCCTGGCATGGAGGAGGTCGCGACCCTCCACTCCGTCGATCCCCTCGACCCCGGGCAGGTGGCCGAGATGGCCGCGCGGCTGCGGGTCGATCTCGTCGTGGTCGGGCCCGAGGCCCCACTCGTGGCGGGGGTGGGCGACGCGGTGCGCGAGGCGGGCTTCGCCTGCTTCGGGCCGTCCCGCGACGCCGCCATGATCGAAGGGTCGAAGACCTTCGCCAAGGAGATCATGAGGGCCGCCGACGTGCCGACCGCGCGCGCGAGGACGTGCACCACCGAGGAGGAGGCCGCGGCGGCGCTCGACGAGTTCGGGGCGCCCTACGTGGTCAAGGACGACGGCCTGGCCGCGGGCAAGGGCGTCGTCGTCACCGAGGACAGGGACCAGGCGCTCGCGCACGCGCGGACGTGCGAGCGGGTGGTGATCGAGGAATTCCTCGACGGGCCCGAGGTGTCGCTGTTCGCGCTGTGCGACGGGAGCACCGCCGTGCCGCTGCAGCTCGCGCAGGACTTCAAGCGGGCCCACGACGGCGACGAGGGGCCCAACACCGGCGGCATGGGCGCCTACACGCCGCTGCCCTGGGCGCCCGAGGGGCTGACCGAGCAGGTCATGCGGGAGGTCGTGCATCCGACGATCGGGGAGCTGACGCGGCGCGGGCTGCCCTATCAGGGGGTGCTCTACGTGGGGCTGGCCCTGACCTCGAAGGGGCCGAAGGTGGTCGAGTTCAACGCGCGCTTCGGCGACCCGGAGACCGAGGTGCTGCTCGACCGGCTGGAGACGCCGCTCGGCGGGCTGCTGATGGCGTGCGCGACCGGCGAGCTCGGGCTCGACCCGGTGTTCAAGGACGGCTCGGCCGTGTGCGTGGTGATCGCCTCGGAGGGCTATCCGGAGTCGCCGGTGAAGGGAGATCCGATCACCGGGTTGCAGGAGACCGAGCACGCCTACCCGCTGCACTCCGGGACCGCGCGCGCCGGCGACGACGTCGTGGCAAGCGGCGGGCGGGTGCTGACCGTGGTCGGCAACGGCCCTGACCAGGAGAGCGCGCGCGAGGCCGCCTACGACCTCGTCGGCCGGATCGGGCTGCGCGGCTCGCACCACAGGACGGACATCGCCCGATGAAGCACGTGCACTCCGGCAAGGTACGCGACCTGTACGAGACCGACGACGGCCTGCTTCTCATGGTCGCCTCCGACCGGATGTCGGCCTTCGACTACATCCTTGAGCCCGACATCCCCGACAAGGGAGCCGTGCTCACGCAGATGTCGTTGTGGTGGTTCGACCAGCTCAAGGACGTCGTGCCCAATCACGTGGCGGCGCGCGGCGACGACGCGCGCAGCGTGCTCTGCAGGCCGCTGAAGATGGTCCAGGTCGAGTGCGTGGCCAGGGGTTACCTGACGGGTGGCGGGCTGAACGAATATCGCGCCGACGGCACGGTGTCCGGGGTCGCGCTGCCGGCCGGGCTGGAGGACGGGTCGCGGCTGCCGGAGCCGATCTTCACGCCCTCCACCAAGGCGCCTCTGGGGCAGCACGACGAGCCGATGTCGTACGAGCAGGTCGTCGCGGAGGTGGGCGCGGAGACCGCCGAGGAGCTGCGGCGGATCACGCTGGCCGTCTACACGCGCGGCGCGGAGATCGCACGCGAGCGGGGCATCATCCTGGCCGACACCAAGATCGAGCTGGGCTGGGACTCCGACGGCGTGCTGACGCTCGGTGACGAGGTTCTGACGCCCGACTCGTCGCGATTCTGGCCCGCCGACGAATGGAAACCGGGCCGTTCTCAACCTTCTTTTGACAAGCAATTTGTACGCAATTGGCTACTATCGCCCGAATCAGGATGGGACAAAGCCTCTGGAAACCCCCCACCTCGGCTTCCGGACCAGGTCGTCGCCCTGACCAGGCAGCGATACCTAGAAGCGTATGAGCGCGTCACGGGGGCTTCCTTTAGCGGATGATTCGGCTGGGTCATGTGGTGTGAGCGACTACTGTTGGCCCGATCGAGCCTCACCGCCAGAATTCAAGGAGCCGCACGAATGGTCCGTTACCGCGTGCGCGGTGGCAACGCACTGCGTGGAACCGCGTTCATCCAGGGCGCGAAGAACGCCGTGCTTCCCATGATCGGTGCGGCTCTGCTCGCCGCGAAGGGCCGCACCGTCCTGCGCAACGTGCCGATCATCGAAGACGTCCGCCGCGCGGTCGAGCTGGCTGAATCGATCGGCGCCTACGTCGAGCTGCACGAGTCAGAGCGCACGCTGGTCATTGACGCCTCCAGGCTGAACAGTCCGGTCCTGCCCGCCGAGATCGCCAGGCGGTTCCGCGGTTCGGTGTTGTTCACCCCCGCGCTGCTGCACCGCCTCGGCGAGGCGATCGTGGAAGGGGTCGGCGGCTGCAATCTCGGCAGCCGCAATCTCGACTTCCACTACCTCGGCTACAAACGGCTGGGCGCGATCGTGGACGAGGGCGAGACCGTCATCCACGTCAAGGCCTCCGGGCTGACCGGGGCGACCCTCTACCTCGACACGCCCTCCCACACCGGCACCGAGAACCTCATCATGGCCGCCGCCCTGGCCAGGGGCACCACCGTGATCGAGAACGCGGCGCTGGAGCCCGAGGTGCTAGACGTCATCGACATGCTCACCAAGATGGGCGCGCGCATCAGCGGCGGCGGCACCGGGTTCATCACCGTCGAAGGCGTCGAGGAACTGCACGCGGTCGAGCACACGGTGATGCCCGACCGGCTCGACGCGGGCGTCTTCGCGATGGCGGCGGCGATCACCGGGGGCGAGGTCAGCCTCGTGGGCACCGGCCTCGACCTGGGCGTCGTCCGCTACAAGCTGGAGCAGATGGGCGTGGAGTTCCACCGCCAGGGCGCGGTGCTCCACGTACGGTGCGAGGGCCCGCTGCGGCCGATCAACATCATCACCGACACCTACCCGGGCTTCGCCACCGACCTGCAGTCGCCGATGATGACCGTCGCCGCGCTGGCCGACGGCACCAGCTACATCCACGAGCGCATCTTCGACGGCCGCTTCGCTCTGGCCGGTGAGCTGAACAAGATGGGCGCGAACGTGGAGGTGCAGGGCAGCCGGGCCGTCGTACGCGGCCGCACCCCGCTGACCGGCACCCAGGTGACGGCGCACGATCTGCGTTCGGGGATCGCACTCGTGCTCGCCGGCCTGGCCGCCGAAGGCGAGACCCTGATCGACTCGGGATACCTGATCGATCGCGGTCACGCACATCTCGCGGCGCGAATGCGCGCGCTCGGCGCGGACATTACACGAGAGATTTCCGAGCTCTAAAAAACGTGAAGAATACCGCGTTGAGCTGCTAAGACATCTTGTCGGGCGGTCAACCAGAACGACTTTCCGGAAAAGTCGGGCGTGACATTACGGCCCCCGCGAGCGATCGTTCCAAAAGAGAGCACTGCAACGGACGGCAGGATGGGACGAACATTGGTCGAGAGGGCCGAAGAAACTCCCCGAGTGTCACGCCCGGGCGCTATGACACCGGACCTCACCATCGGCGTGGTCGGACCCCACGACCTGGTCGAGCGAGTCATGCTGATGGGTCACGCCGCGGCACCATTGCCGTGTCGCCTCGTCGCGGCCGCATACCGCGACGAACAGGAGGCACCCGACAAGGTGACGCGGCTCGGTCCCGGTGTCGACGCATGTCTTTTCGCCAGCCCAGTTCCCTATGATCTGGCCAGGCGATCAGGCGTGCTCACGATGCCCGCGACGTATGTGCAACTCGGCGGAGCAGCATTGGTGGCAGCGTTGGCCAAGGCCGCGCTGGACACCCGAATGGATCCCCAGAAGGTCAGCATCGACGTGGTCAGCAGGGCCGATGTCGAGGAGGCGTACACCGACCTCGGCATTCCCGCCGCGGACGTGCACAGCCGCGACGAGCCGGGAGCCACCGGCACCATCGCGGCCTACCACGAACGCCTGGCCAGGCAGGGTGCGACCACTGGAGCTCTGACGTGTCTGCCGGCGGTGGCCGAACGCCTGCATGCCGCGGGCGTACCGGTCATCAGAATCAGGCCGACCTCGGCTGCGGTCCGCACGGCGCTGCACACAGCGGCGCTGCTCGGGGCGCACCACCGGCTGGAGGAGTCACAGCTCACCGTGGTGCTGGTGGAGGTGCCGACGCTGCGCGAACCCGTGCGCCGCGCCGCGCCCCGCTACTGGCGCGACGAGCTGCGGCTGTCTCTGCACCGGCTCCTGGTCCAGGAAGCGAACAGGATCAACGCCACCGTCTGGCCCATCGACGATCACAGCTACCTGGTGACTGCCACCAGGGGCTCGATCGCGGCGGCGACGGACGGGTTCAGGGTGTTGCCCTTCGCGGCCAGGATCAGGGACGAGCTGGGGCTGGCTGTCGAGGTCGGCGTGGGGATGGGGCGTACGACGCATGACGCGGAGTCGCACGCCAGGGCCGCGCTGGCCCGTACACAGGCGGGCAAACAGGCACAGGGCTTCGCGGTGGACCGCGAGGGGCGGGCACTCATCCCGGCTCCGCGGATGCCACCCACCGGAGCCACCGCACTCAAACCGAAGGGGGTGGAGGTGCTGGCCAGGCTGGCGGCCAAGCTGGAAGGCGGAGACACCGTGGTCGACGCGGAAGGCGCGGGCAAGATGCTCGGGGTCACACCTCGTACGGCCCGGCGGTTGCTACGCACGTTGGTTGACGAGGGACTCGCGTGGCCGCTTCCGCCGAACCGCACACCACAACCCGGGAGGCCACGGCAGCTCTACCGGCTGATCGTGGAGAAGCTCGGACCGCGCTGAGCGTGGTGATTTCCGGCAGGCTCGCCGCGCTCCATGCGGCGGGCCTGCCTTGGCGTGGCCTTGGCATTGACCGAAGGTGTCAGCTTCGCGAACTTGAGCATTGACTCTTGTGAACTAATTGGTTGACGCGTGTGGATGGGGGTATGTTCTCGGACGCCCCCGATCGACGGGATTCGGACGGGGGCACCAAATTCTTCTGGCGCGCCGTGTGTTGGGGTGACTACGGCGCCGTGTGTGTTCATGGTGAACGGTTCCGGCGGGTTCTCTGCGGTTTCGAGCAATCTCGCCGTGTCGGTGGTAGAGATCGTGCGGGTTTCGGGCGGGGCAGGGGTCAGAAGAGGTCTGCGCGGGGCTGTGGGGGGCCTGGGAGCGGCTTTCGCGGCATTTGTGGACTCCTTTATCAACAGGCGCACGCGATGCCGGACACCGGCGCGGTGAGCGCGTCGACCGGACGGCGGGTGATTCCCTCGTCCGTCTCGACCGGGAAGCCCTCTCTCGCCCAATACTCGAAGCCGCCGAGCATTTCCTTGACGCGGTAGCCGAGTTTGGCGAACTCCAGGGCGGCGCGGGTGGCGCCGTTGCAGCCCGGACCCCAGCAGTACGTGACGACGGTGGCGTCCCTGGGGATGAGGGTGGCGGCTTTCGTGGCGATCTCGCCGGTGGGGAGATGGACGGCGCCCGCGATGTGGCCCTGGTGCCAGCTCTCGTGGCTGCGCGAGTCGACGACGACCAGTCCTTGCGATCCGAGGTCGGCGGCCACGTCGGAGACGTCGGTCTCGAAGGTCAGGCGGGCCGTGAAGTGGGCGATCGCGGCGGACGAGCCGGCGAGTGGAGGCGACATGCCGGATATTTCGCTCATGCGGGGATCCTGGCAGGAGCGGCCTCGGGGCGACAGCGGCGGGAAAGTCGTCTACCGCTAATATCCCGCCATAGTCCGAAGTCTGATACTCGCGGGCATTTGTCGTACCCCAGCTGTACCGTCATGACCCATGAGTGCAAACGCTACTGACGGTCGCTCTCCTCTTCTGGTCTGGAGCGCCTTGGGGATCGTCTATGTGGTGTGGGGCTCGACGTACCTCGGCATCAGGATCTCCATCGAAACCCTGCCGCCGCTGCTCCACGGCGCGATGCGGTTCCTCTCCGCCGCCCTGCTGCTCGCCGCTTTCCTGCTGGTCAGGAAGGGCCTGGCGGCGTTCAGGATGACCCTGCGCCAGTTCGGCGGCGCCGCGCTGGCCGGGCTGCTGCTGCTCACCGGCGGCAACGGCATGGTCGCCGTGGCCGAGCAGCACCTCTCCAGCGGCCTGGCCGCGCTGCTCGTGGCGTCGGTGCCGCTGTGGCTGGTCGTGTTCAGGATCGTGGTCAGGGACCGGCCGGCGGTGATGACGCTGGCGGGGGTGCTGGTCGGGTTCGTCGGGGTGGCGGCCCTGTCGCTGAACGGCGGCGGCGAGTCCGGCGCCGCGCCGGGCATCGTGGTGATCCTGCTGGCCTCGCTGTCGTGGTCGATCGGCTCGTTCCTGTCGGCGCGGATCCCGATGCCCCCCAACGTGTGGACGGCCAGCGCGATCGAGATGCTGGCCGGCGGCGCGGGACTGGCCGTGGTCAGCACCTCGATCGGGGAACACGTCGACCTGGCGGCCGTCTCGGGGCGGTCGTGGGCGGCGCTGACGTACCTGGTGCTGGTGGGCTCGCTGGTCGGGTTCACCGCGTACACGTGGCTACTGGGCAACGCGCCGATCTCGCTGGTCTCGACGTACGCCTACGTCAACCCGATCGTCGCCGTGCTCCTCGGCGTGCTCGTGGTGAACGAGCACGTGACGGCGCAGATCGTGGTCGGCGGGCTGATCATCCTGGTCGGCGTCGCCCTGGTGGTGTCCATCGAGCGACGCGCGAAGTCCAGGGCCCTCGTTCCAGAAGAGGTGGCCGTCTCCTAACGGCGGAATCTTCCTGCCGCGGCCAGGAAGGCGTCGTTGGCCTCGGGCGAGCCGATGGACACGCGCGCACCCTCCACGCCGAACGGCCGCACCGCCACGCCCTCCACGGCGCAGGCCGCGGCGAAGTCGGGGGTGCGCTCGCCGAGGCGGAGCCAGACGAAGTTCGCCTCGGTGGGCGGCACCGTCCAGCCTTGGGCGATGAGCGCCTCGCGTACCCGGGTGCGCTCCTTGACCACCCGCTCGACCCGCTCCTGCAGCTCGTCCTCGGCCTTCAGCGAGGCGATGGCGGCGATCTGGGCGAGGTGGTTGACGGCGAACGGGACGATCGTCTTGCGCACGGCGGTCGCCACCGGCTCGGGCGCGATCACGTAGCCGACGCGCAGGCCGGCCAGTCCGTACGCCTTGGAGAAGGTACGCAGGACCGCGACGTTCGGCCGGTCACCGTAGAGGGTGAGGCCGTCGGGGACGTCCTCGTCACGCACGTACTCGCGGTAGGCCTCGTCCAGGACGACCAGCACGTCCTCCGGCACCCGGTCGAGGAACGCCTCCAGTTCGGCCCTGCGGATGGCGGTGCTCGTGGGGTTGTTCGGGTTGCACACCAGCACCATGCGGGTGCGGTCGTTGATCGCCTCGGCCATGGCGTCCAGGTCGTGGTCCTCACCCGCCAGGGGCACCGTGACCGACTTCACCCCGGCCAGGTCGGCGAGCAGCGGGTAGGCCTCGAACGACCGCCACGCGTACACGACCTCGGCCCCGGGCTCCCCCACCGTCTCGAACAACTGCTGTGCCACCGTCACCGACCCGGCGCCCAGCGCGATGTGCTCGGCGGGAACGCCGAACCGCTCCGCGATGGCCTCGGTCAGCTCGACGGCCCCCGGGTCCGGGTATCTGTTGACCTGCCGCGCCCCTTCGGCGATGGCCTCGACCACGGAGGGCAGCGGGTCGTACGGGGATTCGTTGGACGACAACTTGTACGACCGCCCGTCGGGGGCGGCAACCGCCTTACCCGGCTTGTAGGCGGTCATAGTGTCCAGGATCTGGCGGAAACGAGGCATGGAATCACTTTAGGAGGCGCGGCGGGATGAGGCATCACCCAGGTCCCACCCACTCCTTGCACGCCTCGGTCACGAATCCCTTGTCCGTCGGGAGGATGGTGACCGTCACGGGGCCGACGGTCGTACCAGAGTCGATCACGGAGCCGGCCTCTCCCGACAGCTCACTCAGCCGGTACCAGGAGCACGAGTTGGGTGAGCGGTCGCTGCCCTTGGTGGTGTAGGTGCCGGGCTCGATGTCCACGCCGACGACCAGGGTGTGGGGGAGGCTGGGATCGACGCCCCTGGTCCAGGGGAAGGTCTTGAGCGCGTTCGGGGCGCTTGCCGCTTGTTCCGGGGGTGGCGCCGCCTCTTCGGAGGCCGCGCCGCCCAGCAGGGCGAGCATGGTGATCACGCCCGCTGCGACGATCATGATCGCGAGCGCGAGGATCGCTAACGGGCCACTCCTACGGGTCACTGATCAAGAGTGCCATTCGGGAGGGGCCGGAGAAAGGGTCCACTCAGAAAAGCGCTTTTCCGAGGTCGGGGGCGGCTTCTAGGGTGGTGCGGTGACTACTCAGGTGATCGTGGTGAACGGCGGCTCCAGCTCGGGAAAGTCCGGAATCGTGCGCTGTCTGCAGGCCGTCCTGCCGGATCCGTGGCTCGCCTTCGGGGTCGATTCGTTGATCCAGGCCATGCCCGTGTCCATGCAGGGCTCGGACGCGGGAATCGTGCTGGCCGCCGATGGCGCGGTGCATGTGGGGGCGGAGTTCAGGGCGTTGCAACGTGCGTGGATGGAGGGAGTCGCCGCGATGGCCCGCGCCGGCGCCCGGGTGATCGTGGATGACGTCCTTCTTGGCGGGGCGGGTTCCCAGCAGGAGTGGCAGAAGGCTCTTGGCGGGCTGGAGGTGTTGTGGGTCGGCGTCCGGTGCGAGAGCGCGGTCGCGGCCGGTCGGGAGATCGCCCGGGGGGATCGCGTCCGGGGGATGGCCGAACTGCAGGCGGAGGTGGCCCATCGCGGCGTGGTCTATGACGTGGAGGTGGACACCACGCATACCGAGTCCTTGGAGTGCGCCCGGACCATCGCGGCCGGTCTTATTCCTTGAGGCTGCGGAGCATCGGGGGGTGGAGGAGGACGGCGGGGCCCCGGCGGAAGAGCTTGGCCGGGCGGCCGCCGTCTCTTGTCGTCGTGCCGCCCGTCTCCACCAGGAAGCCCTCCGCCTTGGTGACCTTCCTGTGGAAGTTCCTGGGGTCCAGCGTGCGGCCCCAGACGATCTCGTACACCCGGCGGAGGTCCGCCACCGTGAACTCGGGGGGGCAGAAGGCGGCGGCCAGCGAGGTGTACTCCAGCTTGCCCCATGCCCGTTCGATCCCGTCCAGCATGATGCGCCGGTGGTCGAAGGCCATGACGGCCAGCGAGGCGATCGGCTGCCAGCTCATGTGGGCCTTCTCCGAGGCCGGGAGGTCGGGGGCCAGGCCGAGGTAGGCGACGCTGAGGACCCGCTGGCGGGGGTCGCGGTCGGGGTAGCCGTAGGTCTGGAGCTGCTCCAGATGCACCGGGGCGCCCGGGAGGCCGGCCCGTTCGGAGAGGATGCGGTGGGCGGCGGCCGGAAGGTCTTCGTCCAGTTGGATGAAGCCGCCCGGGAGGGACCAGCGGCGCAGGAACGGGGGGTTGTCGCGGCGCCAGACCAGAGCGCATAGGGCCTGGTTGCGCACGGTGAGCACCACCAGGTCGACGCTGACCGGGACGCTCGGGACCATGGCAGGCACGTTACACGCAGTCGTGGGCGAGCAGCGAACCGTACGCCGGAGCCCCTACGTGACGATGCGTACGTGTAACGGCTCGGTCGTCGACTGGCCGGAGGGGACCTTGACCCCGATCTCGACCCACTCCCCCGCCGGCACCTGGGCCCAGTCGAACGGCACCCACGCCGTCGCCATCCCCTCCGGCAGTTCGTCGTCGATCGGGTCCTCATCCAGCCACCCCACCGACGACACCACCATCTCCTTGGTGCCTCCGCTCCAGGTGATCGTGACGGTGCTGTCCTTGAAGTTGTAGCCGCGTACCTCCAGACCGTCCTGGATGTCGCGCGGGCGGCGGATGGCGTCCACGGCGATCGGACGCCGCCAGTCCTCGGCGATCTCGTCTTCGAGGGACGGCTTCCCGCATGTCATGAAATCGCTCCACATATAGGAGACGATCTTCTGGACGTAGCGGCCGGCCATCGTGACCGCCTGGTCCAGGCGTTTCTTGTCCGTCTTGCCACGCGTCCCCGTCGGAGCGCACGGCTGGTCGCCCGAGGGTTCGAACGCCTCCACGTTCGCCCAGAGCTCCACCTGGTAGCCCGAGTCGAGCATCTCCTCACGGGCGGCCGCCATCTCGCGGTAGTAGTCGCGCGTCGACCCGAGGTAGGCCGTGTCGTACGTCGACTCCCCCACCACCGGCCGCAGCCGCTCGTCCACCTCGCTCTTCCGCTGGTCGGGCCAGAACAGCCCCACCTTGCCCGTCCCCCGGCTGTCCTGCGGCGCGATGATCCCGACCCCGGTCTTCACCAGGGCCTTGAACCCCTCGGCCACCTGCTTGGGCGTCTGCCCGAAGGACACCCGCTTGCGCGCGTCCAGGTAGGGGCTGATCAGGATCGGCTTGCCCAGCTCCTGCGCGACGATCGTGTGCTGGTCGGCGTAGACCTCCAGCGTCGGGTTCGTGGCCAGCGTCGAGGACATCTGGACCTCGAACGGCTGGTAGACGCCACCGAGGGCGTCGCGGTCGGCGAAGCGCACGCCGTAGTCCTGCAAAATGCGCCGGGTCAGCGTGGTGAGCGTGCCGAGGTGGCGCTTCTCCGCCCTGATCGGGTTCTTGGAGTCGCGCGGCGCGAGCGGGAGCGCGGGGAAGACCCGCATGCCGAACTGGTCGGCCAGGTCGAGCAGCTCACTCAGGCTGTCCTTGGTCGAGCCGGCCACCAGGATCATGTCGTACGACCTGGCCTTCTTGGTGAAGTCGCAGGTCGCGTCGTCGGAGCCGTCGGCCTGGGTGAGGAGCCGGTAGTAGATCCGGTTGCCGGCCCTGATCGGGTGCTCCATCTGGGCGCAGCGGAACAGGCCCTCGTCGAACGACTCGTCGGTGCGGTAGACGTACATGCGGCCGATGCGGTTGTCGGGGTTGGCCTCCTGCAGGTCGTGGAGAGCGGCGTCGTAGCAGGTCATACCATCTTCCTTGCACGACTTGTAGAGCGGGTCGACGGTGCCGTCCTTGGCCCGGATCTCCCCCGTGTCGGTGACGGTGCGGAACTGCAGGCCGTAGCCGATCCTGATGATCGTGTCGCCGCCGACGCGGTGGATCTCCTGGAGCTGCTTGCGCCAGGTGCAGACGTTCGACTGGGGAGTGATCCAGTAGCCGGTGACGGCGTAGGGGGCCACCTCGTCGGTGTCGAACGTTCCACAGGGGTCGGTGAACTCGCTCACCTTCGGCGTCGGGTCGGTCTTCGCCGGTGTGGGGAGCGCCGACTTGCCGGCGGTCGTCACCTTGTCGTCTGAAGACGGCAGCACGATGATCACGGTCGCGACCACGGCCAGAATGGCTGCGCCCACGACCAGCAAGAGCCAGCGCACGTTCAGGAACCTACCCGCCCTCGTGAATTACGGCTTGACCCCGGCCCAGGACTCCAGCTGTGTGACGAACCGCTTGGCCGAGTTGGGCCAGTGGTGGTTCGCGCGCGCCGCGGCGTAACCGCGCGCGCCCTGCGCCCGCCGCTCGCGTACGTCGTCCCGCAGGGTCAGCACCGCCTGGGCGACCGCCTTGGCGTCCTCCCAGGGCACCACGACGCCGCTGTCATAACGCTCCACCAGTTCGACCGCCCGCGGCGACGGCGTCGTGATGACGGGGATGCCGTGCGCCATGTACTCGACGATCTTCGTCGGCATCGAGTGCCGGTAGTTCGGCTCGTCGTGCAGCAGCGACAACCCCGCGAGCGCCCCGTCGAGCCGCTTGAGCGCCTCGTCGTTGGGCATGAAGTCGCGCCACTCCAGCAGGCCGTCGGTGACGGCCTGGTTGAGCACCGGGCGGCTCTGCGGGTCGGCGTACCCGATCAGCTCCACCGTAACCCGGTACGGCTGCAGCAGCTTGGCCACGTCGATCGCCTCGAACACGCCCCGGGCCCTGGACAACCACCCGAGGTAGACCACCCGGTCGTCGCCGGGCGGCGTCACGGAGTCGGGCACCCAGGTCTCGTTCGGCACGATGAGGTGGGCGTGCTTGAACCTGCCCGCGTAGGCCGTCTCGGCCAGCAGCAGGTGCATGTGCCGCTCCGCGGTGCCCTCCAGCATGCGGGCCAGGAACCGCACGGGCGGCCGCAGCGGCGCCGGCAGCCACGGCTTGAGCGAGAGCGTGGCGGGGGTGTCCTCATGGACGTCCCACACCACGGGCGGCTTGTTGCGCATGCCCCACACCGCGAACAGCAGCTCGGGGTCGTGGATGAGGACGAGGTCGACCTTGTTCCGCATACGCTTGAACAGCCGGCGCGCGGCCAGCGTCGCGGACACCCGATTACGCTGGGCGGCCCGGGGCAGATCCACACCGGTGACCCACGGTCTGGGGACCACGCCGTGCGCCGTGAACGACGCCGCGTACGTGACCTCATGACCGGCATCCACAAGGGCACGGATCTGCCGATGCAGAATTCTCGCGTCCTCGGGGTTATGCACCACCGTCATGACGAGCACGTGCACTGCGCGCAGCCCTCCGTCGCTACAGCCGCTCGACGCGTTCACCCTCGGCGAGAACGCCGCGGGTGTCCAGCACGAGCCTGGCCTTCGCCTCGACCATGTCGAGGTCGAACGCGGAGTGCTGCTGCAGGAGCAGCGTCACGTCCGCGTTGATCACGGCCTCGGCCAGATCCTCCTCACGCGGCACCGGGGTGCCGTCTACCGACCACTCCCTCACGTACGGGTCCGCGAACGTGAGCTCGGCGCCCAGCTCCAGCAGCGCACGCGCCACAGGGAGGGCCGGAGTCTCACGATCGTCGGCGATATCCGGTTTGTACGTGACGCCGAGCATAACGACTCTGGCGCCGTTAACAGCCTTTTTATGCCTGTTCAGCAACCTTTGGACGCGCGCCACCACGTAGGACGGCATCCGCTCGTTGATCTCCTGCGCCAGCTCCACGAACCGGAACGGGTAGCCGAGCTTGCGCACGGTGTAGGACAGGTACGAGGGATCGACGGGAATGCAGTGCCCGCCCACCCCCGGCCCCGGCAGGAACTTGTGGAAGCCGAACGGCTTGGTGCCCGCCGCCTCGATGGCCTCCCACAGGTCGATGCCGAGCTCGTCGCAGAAGATCGCCATCTCGTTGACGAGGGCGATGTTGACGTGCCGGTAGGTGTTCTCCAGCAGCTTGGCCATCTCGGCCTCGCGGGTGCCGCTGACGGGCACCACCTGCTCGACGAACTGCCCGTAGAACGCTGTGGCCCGGTCGCGGCAGGTCGGCGTGTAGCCGCCCACGACCTTGGGTGTGTTGCGCAGGCCGAACTTGGGGTTGCCCGGGTCGATGCGCTCGGGCGAGAAGGCCAGGTGGAAGTCCTCACCCGCGACCAGCCCTGCGCTCTCCAGCAGCGGCCTGGCCACCTCGTCGGTGGTGCCGGGCCACGTGGTGGACTCCAGGACGACGAGCGTGCCCTTGCTCAGGTTGCGGGCGACGGCCTTGGTCGCGCCCTCGACCGCGGACAGGTCCGGGCGGTGATCCTCATCCAGCGGGGTGGGCACGCAGATGACGATCGTGTTGCTCCTGGCCAGCACGGTCTCATCGAGCGTGGCGCTGAACCCGCTGGCCAGCATGTGCTCGAGGTCGGCGTCGGTCAGGTCATCGATGTAGGACTGTCCGGCGTTGAGCGCGTCCACCTTGGCGGGGTCCACGTCCAGGCCGGCGACCCGCAGGCCGGCACGCACCGCCTCCTTGGCGAGAGGCATGCCGACGTAGCCCAGGCCGATGACAGTCATGTCGATTTCTGTCACAGCTGTGCCTTTGGGAGCCGGAAACAACACTTCATGGTCGCAAAGGTTATCTCAAGTCCACCTAGCTCACGCCTAATGCGACAGAACCCGTCACAACTGGCAGGCAACGTGAAGGTCATCATTCCGCAAGCGATCGGTATAGAGACTGATAAGTCTCGGCAACGCGGCTCCACGTGCGCTTCGCCGCCACTTCAGCCCGTCCTGCCTCACCCATCTCAGCACGCCTGGCCGGGTCCTCACGGAGCCCGGCGAGCGCCTTGGCCAGCTCGGCCGGATCGCCCGCCGGCACCAGCAGACCGGCCCCGTCGGAGCCGACAAGCTCGGACAGCGCGGGCAGATCGCTCAGCACGACGGGCTTGCCGAGCGCCATCGCCTCGACGGGTTTCAATGGCGTAACAAGTCGGCACACCCGAAGATCCTCACGCGGGCAGGCGAAGACGTCGATGGCGTCCTGCGCCTGCAGCGCCTCGTCGGGGCCGACCCTGCCGGGCAGGATGGCGTCCTTCAGGCCCAGCTCCTCGACCAGCTGCAGGAGGTTGTCGCGCTCGGTGCCGTCGCCCACGATGAGCACGCGTACCGGGGTGGCCTCGTCACGCAGCAGCGCGGCGGCCCGCAGCAGGGTCGCGAAGCCCTCGTAGGCCACGATGCTGGACACCGAGCCGACGACGATCTCACCGTCGGCGATGCCGTACGACCGCCTGAACGAGGCCCCGTCGTAGTGGGCCGTCAGCAGCGAGTCGTCCACGGCGTTGGGCGCCAGGTGGATCCGCTCCCTGGGCACGCCGCGCTCGACGATCTCGGTGGCCATGGTCTCGGCCAGCGTGACGACCGCGTCCGCCTCGCGCATCAGGAACGCCTCGCGATCGCGCTGGAGCACGTGCCGCTGGCTGCCGACGCGGATGGGGTCGCGGGAGGCCCAGGTCTCCTCCAGGAAGCCGCGCACCTCGTAGACGTACGGGGTGCCCGTCCTGTCGCGGACGGCGTGCGCGACCGAGCCGTTGCGATGGTCGGTGGCGGCGTGCAGGACCTGCGGCTGCAACTCGGTCACGAGCTTGGTGACCCGGTCGGCGCCCTTGATCATGCGCCCGCGCATCTCGAACGGCATCTCGCCGTGCCGGTCGGGCAGCAGCCGGTGATAGGGAATGCCGTCGAGCTCGTCGTAGGGCACCGCGTCCGCGTGCCCCTGCAACATCGGCCAGCCCCAGCTCGTGACCACGTGCGGGTCGAGCCCGGCGACCTTCTGCGCGGTGACGATGCGGTGGGTGCGCACGGTGTAACCGGCCTGCGTGTACGGCAGCGCGTTCGTGACCATGTGCAGAACCCGGCCCTGGATCCGCTCCAGGATGGCCACCTTGTGGCCGGGCGGAATCGGGTCGGGGCTGATCGCGGCCAGCTCGCCCCGGTAGTAGGCGGCCCTGCGCTTGACGAACGGGTATTTGTGGTGAGCGTCCAGCACGGCGGCGGCGTCACTCACCCGGCCGGCGTCCCAGAGTTCCTTGGCCTCGTTCCACGGCCCCTTGACCACGCGCATGCCGAACTTGCGGACCATGCGCCTGGCTCGCCGGGCGACCGGCCAGGCGACGCTGCCCACGACCGGGCGCAGCACGGGCGGGAGGGTGTCGGCGGCGGCCTGGGCCACGCGGACGGGGTCGGACTTGACCTTCGTCATGACCACGCGGGAGACGATGATCGGGTGCTGGACGAAGCCCTTGAGAAGTCCCCCGACGCCGGCACGGGCGGACTTCGCGGAAACCCTGTCGGATGTACGGGAGGAGTCTTGACGACTGGCGTCGGATGCCACGGTGGGACCGTACCATAGGCAGCGTTTTTTCCCTTCCGCTATGAAAGGCGAGGTCAATGAGGGAGAACCCCCTGGTCCTGCACGTTTTGGGTGCTCGTCCCAATTTCGTGAAAGCGGCCCCGGTGGTGCGGGCACTCGGCGAGCTCGGCGTGCGGCAGGGCATCATCCACACTGGTCAGCACTATGACGCGCTGATGTCCGACGTCTTCTTCGCCGACCTCGGTCTGCCCGAGCCGGTGGCGAACCTGGGAGTCGGCTCCGGCAGCCATGCCAAGCAGACGGCGGCCCTGCTCGTCGGCCTGGAGGAGGTCGTCGAGGAGCACGAGCCCGACCTGGTCGTGGTCTACGGCGACGTGAACTCCACCCTGGCCGCGATCCTGGTGTGCGCCAAGCTGGGCGTGCGGACGGCGCACGTGGAGGCGGGGCTGCGCTCGTACGACCGGGGCATGCCGGAGGAGGTCAACCGGGTCGTCACCGACGCGCTGGCCGACCTGCTGTTCGCCACCTCGCCGGAGGCGCTGTCGTACCTGGCGTCCGAGGGGGTGCCGCCGTCCAAGGTGCACCTGGTGGGCAACCCCATGATCGACAGCCTGTTCTCGGCGCTGCCGGCGCTGGACCCGGCGCCCATCGTGGCGCGGCTGGGCCTGCCGGCCCGCTACGCCGTCGCGACGCTGCACCGGCCCGCGAACGTGGACACCGCCGAGGCCGCCAGGGAGCTGGTGGACGCGGTGCTGGAGGTCTCGCGGCAGGTCCCGATCGTGGTGCCGATCCACCCGCGCGGCAAGGTGCGGCTGGCACAGGCCGGGCTGGTCGACGGTGAGACGGTCAAGGTCGTCGATCCGCTCGGTTATGTGGACTTCCTCTCACTCGTACGGGGTGCCGCGCTGGTCGTCACGGACTCCGGCGGCGTGCAGGAGGAGACGACCATGCTGGGCGTCCCCTGCCTGACCGTCAGGCCCAATACCGAGCGGCCGATCACGATCACCCACGGCACGAACCGCCTGGTCACGCCCGCCCTGCTGCCCGCCGCCGCGGAGAAGGCGCTGGCCGACGGGGCCGCCACGCCGGCCGGTGAGCTGCCGGTGTTGTGGGACGGCAAGGCCGGGCCGCGGATCGCCACGGTGATCGCCGCCTGGCTGAAGGGTGACAACCTGGCTCCTGCCTCTCAGGGCAAACGCCCCGAATAGCGGGCGTATCCGCCGTACTATGACTTACCTCTGCTGAGCGATAGGCGTATCACCATGGCCGAACTCCCCGAAGAGCCCACCTACCAGCGGCTCGGGCCCGTCAACTGGCTGCCTGAGGAGCGCAAGCTCGTCGAGCGCTACGAGGCGGAGGCCAGGGAGCTACGACGACGGCTGGAGATCGCCGAGGCCAAGGCCGCGTACGCGACGTGGAAGCTGGAGGCCACGCAGGCCAAGCGCACGTTCAAGCTGGGCGAGGCGCTGGGCTCGAAGAGCCCGGGCAGGATCGTCGACGCGGTCCGGTCGAAGGAGCGGGCGCCCAAGCCGCCGATGCCGGTGAGCGAGGCCACGGAGCTGGCCAACCACCGGGCCCCGCTGGCCGAGGTGCCCGGCGTGAAGTGGCCCGCCGGCCCGGTGAACAGGCCGGAGCTGAAGGTCGCGGTGATCCTCGACGACTTCTCCAGGATGGCCTTCCGCTACGAGTGGGACCAGATCGAGTTCGGTCTCAAGGACTGGCCGGAGATCTTCGCCGACAAGCGGCCCGACCTGCTGTTCTGCGAGTCGGCCTGGCACGGGAACCAGGGTCGCTGGCGTTACCAGATGACCGGCACGAACGCCCCCAAGGAGCCGCTCCGCGAGCTGGTGGCCTGGT
Source organism: Nonomuraea insulae (assembly GCF_042656245.1). Taxonomy (NCBI): domain Bacteria; kingdom Bacillati; phylum Actinomycetota; class Actinomycetes; order Streptosporangiales; family Streptosporangiaceae; genus Nonomuraea; species Nonomuraea insulae. The sequence continues at coordinate 42,524 of NZ_JBHSPA010000003.1, read as the reverse complement.
GCAGGCGGGAGGGCATCCCGACGGTCTTCTGGAACAAGGAGGACCCGCCGAACTTCGACTTCTTCATCGACACGGCCAAGCTGTTCGACTACGTGTTCACCTGCGACGGTGACATGCTGCCGAAATATCGGGAAATTTTGGGACATGATCGGGTGGACGTGCTGCAGTTCGCCGCCCAGCCCCGCGTCCACAACCCGATCCAGCAGCCCAAGGGCCGCCTGCACGACGTGGTCTTCGCCGGCATGTACTTCCGCGACAAGCATCCCGAGCGCCGCGAGCAGATGGAGACCGTGCTCGACCCGGTCAGGGAGCTGGGCCTGCACATCTTCGCGCGCAACGGCGAGGTGGACGAGAAGTACGCCTGGCCCGAGAAGTACCGGCCGCACATCGTGGGCGAGTTGCCCTACGACCAGATGCTGGCCGCGTACCGGATGTACAAGGTCTTCCTCAACGTCAACTCCGTGCTCGACTCGCCGACCATGTGCGCGCGGCGCGTCTTCGAGCTGTCCGCCTGCTCGACGCCCGTGGTGTCGGGATGGTCGCGGGCGATCGAGGAGACGTTCGGCGACCTGGTGCCGATCGCGCGGGAGCCGATCGAGTCCTACAACCAGGTCCTGCACCTGATCAACAGCCCCGAGCTGCGGGCCAGGATGGGGCACCTGGCGATGCGCGAGGTGTTCGACAAGCACCTGTTCTCGCACCGGGTGGACCAGATCCTGCAGGACCTCGGCCACCACGTGACGACCCGCTCGCGCTCGATCTCCGTCGTGCTGCCCACCAACCGCGCCTCGCAGATCGAGCACGCGATCTCCTCGGTGGCCAAGCAGCTCCACCGGCCGCTGCAGCTCATCATGGTGCTGCACGGCCTCGACATCGACCCGGTCGTGGTGGCGGACAAGGCCCGCATGGCGGGCATCACGGACGTCACGGTCCTGCCCGCCGACGCGTCACTCTCGCTCGGGGCCTGCATGAACCTGGGCATCGCCGCCGCCGAGGGCGAGCTGATCGCCAAGATGGACGACGACAACCTGTACGGGGAGCACTATCTGTCGGACCTGGTCCGGGCCTTCGACTATTCGGACGCGGAGCTGACCGGCAAGGGCGCGCACTACGCCTACTTCGAGGGCTCCAACACCACGATGTTGCGCCTGCCCGGGCTGGAGAACCGCTACTCGTGGCTGGTCCAGGGCGGCACGTTCCTCGGCAAGGCGGACCTGTTCCGCACCTACCGGTTCGCCGACATCACCAGGGGCGAGGACACCCACCTCGTACGGCGCCTCAAGGAGGACTCCGTCAAGATCTACTCGGCGGACCGCTTCAACTTCGTCTACTGGCGCAGCGCCGACACCGCGATGCACACCTGGCAGGCCGACCACATCAAGCTGACCAGGAACGCCCAGTTCGCCTTCGTCGGCCGCCCCGACGCCCACGTCCTCATCTGAACGTGCCGTACGGGTAAAGTGACCTGCGATCGGAGTGACGCAAGAGGTTGCAGGGGCCGGCGGGATCATGCACACGAATCTGGTCATCGAACGGCTTGACCGCGTCCCGGTGTCGGTGACCCTCACGCCGGGGCTGTCGATGCTGGCCCTGATCACCGACGCCCTGTCAGGGCGGACCAGAGGCGCCCCCGAGCCGTGGCGGCGGCTGGTGCGCTCGGCCGCCCTGGTGCCCGACGAGATGGTGCTGCGTTCCCTGGCGACGCCCGGGTTCAGCGTGCTGCCCGATCTGGTGCTGCCCGGGGAGTTCACCCGCGACCTGGACGTGCCGACGCAGGTCGAGATGTTGCGCGACCTGCCGCCCGACGCGCTGCTGAGCGAGGTGGAGACCATCACCGACGGGCGCCCGCCGACGCACTGGCGGCCCGCGCTCAAGCATCCGCAGCGCTGGCTGCACGGGTACGCCTCGCTTGTGGAGGCGGCCTGGGCCGCGATGGACCCCGTCTGGACGCGGGCGAGGCCGCTGTTCGAGCGCGAGGTCGAGCGGGTGGCGGTGGCGGCCGCGCGCCGCTCGCTCGACGTGGTGCTCAACGGGCTGCACGCCAACTGCCGCTTCACCGACGGGACGCTCAGCTTTCCCGACTTCGAGCCCGAACGCTTCTCGATCGGGTCGCGGGGGCTGGTGCTGATGCCGATGCTCGCCGGGCCCAACGCGCTCATCGCGCGTCTCGACGGTCCCGACGCCGTCTGGATCGGCTACCCGCTGCCCGGGGCCGACGGTCCTCCCAGGTCGCGCGAGAACTTCCTGGAGATCCTCGTCGGGGACGTGCGCTCGGCCATCCTGACCACGCTGGAGCGGCCGTTGACGATGGGGGCGCTGGCCCGGCGGGTTCAATACGCCCCGAACGCCGTCACCTACCACTGCAACTGGCTGGAGTCGGCGGGGCTGGTCCTGCGGCGGCGCGAAGGCCGCGAGATCCACGTCCAGCGCACCCCTCGCGCCTCCGCCCTCGTGGACCTCTTCGAGGGCCGCTGACCTGCCGCGCCCCACGAGGGCCCCTCTCCTCCGAAAAGATCTATCTGGTGACCTGCGCCAGGTTCTGGTCGGCGAGTTTCGCCAGCTCGTAGAGGCCCTGCGGCTTGACCCGCTGCCCGACCACGAGCATGGACATGATCAGCGCGCCCCGCCTGATCATGACCGAGCCGATCTGCGCGTTCTGCTTGCCGCCCGCGGCCGTGGTGAGGTAGGCGCGCGACTGATCGCCCTTGGCGGGCATGTCGAGGGTGCGCGTCTTGTAGGAGACCTTGGTGCCGTTGACGTCGGCGGTGTAGGAGGTGCACTGCTGGGGCAGTGGCGCGGGGAAGGCGGCCGACGGCAGCGACACGATGGCCTGGGTGATCGAGCCGCGGGCCGCGGAGAAGGCGACCACCGCGGCGGGCGACTTGGCGACCTCGGGCTTGGCGGCGTCGAGCTGGGCGGCCCCCGCGCACTCCGGGTGTTGCACCTTGGCCTGCTGAACGGCGGCCAGGCCCTGCTGGGTTGACTTGAGCGAGCCGAACGCCCCCATTTCCGGCCCATAGGCGATGCTCATGCCCTTGGGCACGGGCAGCAGGGCAGCACGCAGTTTGGCGCTCTCGGCGGCGGCCG
>NZ_JBHSPA010000003.1:0-39391 GCF_042656245.1 Nonomuraea insulae | reverse complement strand
GCACGACGAACATCCGGCGATGACCAGAGTGCTCGCGAATATGCTGGAAAATGCTTTATGCATGGGCTCTCCAATTCACTCCAGCGGCATTGTTCCAAACGCTAGAGGAAGCGGAGAGTAAGAGGCCGAGTAACGTCGCTATTCGCGGGATTCAGTGGTTTTACGAATGATTTCCGGTTCGCCGCCGTTCGGGGAGCCGCCGTTGATCAGGGATCTGGCCAGGCCCAATCCGGTGCCGCCGAGCGTGAGGGCTTTGGCCAGCATTTCCTCGATGCCCTGGGCGCCGTTCAGCACCACCATGTGGTCGACGTTCCCGAACGCCTTCGCGCCCGCCTCGACGATTTCCGGCCACTTCTCGGCGAGCTGCTGGGCGATGACGGCCTCCTGGTTCTCCTTCAGCGCCTGGGCGCGGGCCTTGATCGCCTGCGCCTCCGCCAGGCCCTTGGCCTGCGCCGCCTCGGCTTCCGCCAGGCCCAGCGCCTTGGCCGCCGCGGCGCCGGCCAGCCCGCGGGCCTGGGCGGCCTGGGCCTCCGCCTCGCCGGTGACCTTGGTGGCGGCTCCCGCGGCCTCGCCGCGCAGCCGTACGGACTCGGCCTCCGCGGCGGCGGCCAGCTTGACCTGGCTGGCCTGCGCGGCGGCGCGCAGCTCTGTCTCCCTGGCCTCGGCCTGCGCCTGGGCGATGCGGGCGTCGCGCTCGGCCTGGGAGAGGGTGACGGTCTCGTACGCCTTGGCGTCGGCGGGCTTGCGCACCTGGGACTGGAGCCGCTGCTCGGCGAGCTGGGCCTCCAGCTCGGCGGCCCTGGTCTCCTGGACCACCACCTCCTGGCGGGCGCTGGCCTCCGACAGCGGGCCCGCCTGGCGGGCCGTGGCCTGGGCCTGGTCGATCTCGGCCTGGTAGGAGGCCTCCTTGATCCTGGCGTCGCGGCGGGCCGCCGCCATGTGGGCGGCGGCGACCTGCTCGGCCTCGGTGGCCTCCTGGTCGCGCTGCGCCTGGGCGATGCGGGCGGTGGCGGCGACCCTGGCGGCGTGCGGCTTGCCCAGGTTGACGATGTAGCCGGTCTCGTCGTCGATCTCCTGTATCTGCAGGGAGTCCACGATCAGGCCCAGCTTGCTCATCTCGTCGGCGGCCGAGGCCCTGGTCTCGCTGGTCAGGCGCTCGCGGTTGAGTATCAGGTCCTCGATGGTGAGGTTGCCGATGATCGAGCGCAGGTGACCGGTGAACAGCTCGTGGATCGCGCTGGTCATGAAGTCCTGCTGGTCGAGGAAGCGGCGGGCGGCGTTCGCGATCGAGGCCAGGTCGTCGCCGACCTTGTAGATCACCACACCGCGGATGTGCACGGGTATGCCCTGCTGGGTGACGCAGGAGACCTGGAGGTTGGCGGCCCTGGTGTCCAGCCGCAGCCGCCTGGAGGTCTGGAAGCCGGGCAGCACCGCCGCGCCCTTGCCAGTAATGATCTTGAAGCCGAGGCTGTCCAGGCCGGCCTCACCGCGGCGGCGGGCGCCGAGGCCGGAGATGATCAGGGCCTCGTTGGGCTCGGCGACCCGCCAAACGGCCTTGAACAGCAGGATGAGAACGACGCCCGCGGCGATGATGCCGCCGGCCAGGAAGTAGATCTCGGGGGACATCGGGCCCTCCCTAAACGAGTGCTCTGACCACGTACACGGTCCGCGGGGGGAAATACTCGACCACGACCACGATGGAACCGAGGGAGAACTCCTCGTCGGACACGCTGGGATGGGCGTAGAAAGCCTCCACGCCGCCCCTGACAGGGATCATGACTTCGCCGACGAGCCCCGGGCCGATCCGTCCTGTGACCCTGCCCTGCCTGCCGACCACCGGACTCCCCCCGTCGTGATATTCCGGACGCTACTCCAAACCGGCATTCGCGGTAATAGGGCGCGCAAAATGTTTCCCGGGGCACTGCGCGGCACTGTGCGGCTTTTCTCCGCACTGCTGATGATCGCGCCATGAGCCTGTCTTCGCGCGATCTCGGGATGGATCTGCCTATTACCCGCAGGGACTTCTTCGACGGCATAGCCGTGGGATGCGTGATCGCGGGCGGCACGCCTGGGAAAGCCGAGGCGGCCGCGGACCCGCCCGCGGCCTTCACCGTGCGCGGGGACACCGGTGAGGCGCTCAGCGTGCCGCACGCGCTGCGGGACGGCCGCTTCTGGGAACACGCGGGCCCCGAGGTGCCGACGGGGGAGAGTTACGACCTGGTGGTGGTCGGCGGTGGGCGCAGTGGAGTGAGCGCGGCCTCCGAGTGGTTGCGCCGCCATCCGCGCGACCGGGTGCTCGTTCTGGACAATCACGACGAGCTGGGCGTCCGGGCGCCGGCGCGGAGGCGGGTCCGCGCCGACGCCGTGATGTGCGACGCGGCGAGCTACGGTACGGACACGCTGGTCAGAACCTCCTCACCCGGATGGGCCGAGCGGTTGCCGTTCTCCGGGCGGGAACTGCTGCGTGACGATCCGCCCGACTGGTTCCCCGGGCTCTCGGCGGAGGACAAGCAGGAGCGGCTGGCGGGGCTGACGTACTCGGAGTTCCTGCGGGAGGTGTGCGGGGCGCATCCGGACGTGGAGCGGTTCTGCCGGACGATGTCGAGCCCCGAGTGGGGGTACGACACGCGGGCGTTCGGGGCCATCGACGCCTGGGGCACCGGGTATCCGGGGTTCGGCGGGCTCGGGCTCGATCGGGAGAAGCTCTCCAGGTTCAACTCGCCCACCGTGCGCGGGCAGGGAGGCCCGCCGCAGGCCCTCGCTCTGGACGGGCGGGCGCGGGTGCGGTTGTCCAGCCCCGTGGTGTCCGTGCGCGACGGGGTCGTGGCGTACTTCGACGGGCACCGGGTCATGACCGTCGGGGCGCAGGCGGTGATTCTGGCCTGCTGGAGCGCGGTGGTCCCGTACCTGGTGCCGGGGCTGCCTGACGGGCGGCGGGCGGCGTTGCGGCAGGCTGTGCGGGTGCCGTTGGTGGAGGCCGCGGTGCGGTTGCGCGACCCGGGGGCGTGGCGGCGGCTGGGTGTGCGGCGGGTGCGGTGGACCGGGGCCTACTGGTGCTGGTGCGAGTTCACGCCCCCGGACGGCGTGCGGCTGCTGGCCACGCCGTGCCGGTCCGAGCTGGGGCCCGTGGCGGGGTCGGTGGCGGGGCGGCGGGAGTTGTTCGCGACGTCGTACGAGATGCTGGAGCACACCGTCCGCGACCAGCTCGCCCGGCTGCTCGGCCCGGTCGGGTTCGACCCCGGCGGGGACATCGCGGCGATCACCGTGCACCGGTGGGGGCACGCGCTCCCGCCCGAGTACTGCCGGCCCTGGCACGCGTTCTACCCGGACGGGCCGTTCCCCTCGGACGCGGCGCGCGGGCGGTTCGGCCGGATCGCGATCGCGGGCTCCGACGCCGGGCCCGGCTCCGAGGTGCGAGCGGTCGAGGAGTTGTCACGATGAGGAGACTCTGGCTGCGGATCTTCCTGACCGGGCTCGTCCTGTGGCTGGCCACGGTCGGCGTCACCGGCTGGACCGGGAACTCCAACCTGGTGCCCACCGTGGTGCTGTTCGGCAGTTTCCTGGTGCCGGTGACGTTCGTGGTCTGGGCGTACGGGCGGGCGCGTTCGCCGGGGGTGACGGTCGAGCGGCTGTTCATGGCGTTCGTGGTGGGCGGCGTGCTGGGCGTGCTCGGCGCCTCGCTGCTGGAGAACTGGCTGATCAGGCCGTCGATCACCATGTACGTGCTCGTCGGCCTGATCGAGGAGGGCGTCAAGCTGGCGGCCCTGATGTTCGTCACCAGGCACATGGTCAAGCGCTCGACCAGGGACGGCGTGGTGCTCGGCGCGACCGTCGGCTTCGGCTTCGCCGCCTTCGAGAGCGCCGGGTACGCCTTCAACGCCCTGTTCACCGCCGACGGCCTGTCGCTGCGCCAACTGGTGGAGACCGAGGTGCTGCGCGGCATCCTGACCCCGGTCGGGCACGGCCTGTGGACCGCGATCCTCGGCGGGGCGCTGTTCGCCGCGGGCGGCGCGCTCACCGCTCCTGTCGTGCTGAGCTATCTCGGCGTCTCGCTGCTGCACGCCCTGTGGGACTCGATGAGCGCCATCGCCATCGCCATCACGCTCGTGCTGACCGGCCGGCAGTGGCAGTTCGAGTTGCTGAGGATCGGGCGCGTGCCACACGTGACGGAGTGGCAGGTGCACGTTTACACACTGCTGAACTGGGCGGGACTCATCGTGATCTCGCTGGTCGCGCTCGTGTGGCTGTGGACGATCGTCGCCGCGGCCCCCCGTGACCGCGAGATCTTGTCCCAATAATCACGGTAATGAACGCCTTCCTCCCACTGCGCCGGGAGCATAATCGGTGCTAGTCTCCTGTGCGATCTTCCGGAGGTGTATTTACACAAGGTGTGGAAATGCCCCCGACTCGAGGTTGGGACATGGGCTCGCGAAACCGGTCAATTCGGTTCAAGATCTTCTTATTGCTGCTGCTACCCCTCCTGTCTCTGAGCGCGCTCTGGGGTTTCGTCCTCAATCTCACGATGGGCGACGCCCAGTCGCTGCTCCGCGCGAACACCCTCTACCGGACCATCGGCGTCACCTCCACCGACCTGGGACTTCAGCTACAGGCCGAGCGGGTGCGCTCCGCGGAGGCGCTCACAACGCGTGAACTCACCGAGGTGCTCGGCGCGCAGCGCGCCCGTACCGACAGGGCCGTGACAGAGTTCAGACAGGCCGTCACCGATGCCGGCGTCTCCGCCGGTGACAATGTGGACCTGCCGCTCCGCGACCTGAACAGCGCCCTTGACAGACTCGGCTCGATCCGCGGCGACATCGACAACGGCCTCAGCTCCCGGCTGGACGGGCTGAACGAGTACAACCATCTCCTCGACGCGATCTTCCAGCTCTACGACCACCTGGTCTCCGTCTCCGACCTGCAGATCTTCCAGCAGGCGTCGTCGTTGCAGGCCATGGGCATGGCCAGGGAGTACATCGCCAGGGAGCACGCCCTCATCATCGGGGCCCTGACCGACCGGCGGCTCACCGAGCCGGAGACGGCGGCCTTCACCGAGTACGCGGCCTCCAGGAAGTTCCTGCACTCACGCGGCCTGGCGGGGCTCGACGTGTCGCTGCGCGGGCCGTACGAGCGGGTCTTCGCCACCGAGCCGTTCCTCTCCTTCGCCACCATGGAATCCCGGGTCATCAAGACCGGCGCGCCGCCCCCCGACGCCGAGTCCTGGCACGACGCCATGGACAAGCTCACCTCGCGCCTCGACGACATCGGCGTGGCCTCCTCCGACACCCTGGCCGCCCGCACGTCCGACGCGGCCACCTCCACCGTGGTCGAGATCTCCGTCGCCGGCGGCGTCGGTTTGATCGCCGTGCTCGCGTCGATCATCATCTCGGTACGCTTCGGTCGTCGTCTGGCCGGAGAGCTGGCCGGGCTGCGTGGCGCCGCGGTCGAGCTGTCGCAGGAGCGGCTGCCCGACATCGTGGCGCGGCTGCGCAGGGGCGAGGACATCGACGTGCGGAAGGAGGCCAGGACGATCAAGGTGAGCGGTTCCGCCGAGATCACCGACGTGGCCAGGGCCTTCGGTTCCGTGCAGCGCACCGCCGTGCGCGCGGCCGTCGGCCAGGCAGCGCTGCGGCGCGGGGTCGGCCAGGTCTTCGTCAACCTCGCCCGGCGCAAGCAGGGCCTGCTGCACCGCCAGCTCGCGCTGCTGGACGCCATGCAGCGGCGTACGCACGACCCCGACAAGCTGGAGGAGCTCTTCCGGCTGGACCACCTGACCACCCGCATGCGGCGGCACGCCGAGAGCCTGGTCGTCCTGTCCGGCGCCGCGCCCGCACGCTCCTGGCGCAAGCCGGTGCCCGTGATCGACATCGTCCGCGCCGCGGTCGCCGAGGTCGAGGACTACACCCGGGTCGCCGTGGAGCCGATGCCGGTCACCGCGATCGACGGCACCGCCGCGGCCGACCTCACCCACCTGGTGGCCGAACTGGTCGAGAACGCCACCATCTACTCGCCGCCGGACACCACAGTCCAAGTACGCGGCGACCTGGTGAGCAACGGCTACGCCATCGAGGTCGAGGACCGCGGGCTGGGGCTGATGCCCGACGAGTACGCCGTCTTCAACGCCCTGCTGAGCAACCCGCCCGAGTTCGACCTGGCCGACAGCGACCGGCTGGGCCTGTTCGTGGTCGCCAAGCTCGCCGAGCGGCACGGGATCAGGGTGCTGCTGCGCCGCTCGCCCTTCGGCGGCACCACCGCCATCGTGCTGGCGCCGCGCTCGATCGTGGCCGAGCAGAGCGCGCTGGAGGCGGCCGGCGGCGACGGGAAGGCCGCGCTGCCCAGCCGTACCAGAAAGAAGGCGCTCGCGGTCGTCACCTCGGGCACCCATGCCGGACTGCCCAGGCGAGTGCGCCAGGCCAATCTGGCGCCGCAGCTCAAGGAAGAATCACCGCCTGAGCCGGAGCAGCAGGCCAAACGCTCTCCCGACGAGGTACGCGACCTGTTCTCCGCCTTCCAGCGGGGAGCCCAACGCGCCCGAGAAGAAGCCTCTGAGGAGGGGCCCATGAGTAAGGGGGATGCATGACTGCGCCGACCACCAACTCCGGTGAGATGAACTGGCTGCTGGACGACCTGGCGACGAGGGTCGCGGCCGTGCGCCAAGCGGTCGTCCTGTCGACCGACGGCTTGGCGGTGGGTTATTCCCAGGGATTGAGCCGCGAGGACGCCGAGCACCTGTCGGCGGTGGCGGCCGGGTTCCAGAGCCTGGCCAGGGGGACAGGACGCCATTTCGGCGGCGGCGAGGTGCGCCAGACCATTGTGGAGATGGAGTCGGCGTTCCTGTTCGTCACCGCGGCGGGCCAGGGCACCTGCCTGGCCGTGATCGCCGATGCGAACGTGGACGTCGGCCAGATCGCCTATGAGATGGCCATGCTGGTCAAGCGGGTTGGCCAGCACATCACCACCAATCCACGCGCTGGAGCGTCATGAGCGATAGCCCGCAGTGGTTCGATGAGGACGCGGGGCCGATAGTCCGGCCCTACGCGCTCATCCGCGGCCGGACGCGCTCCTCAGGAGACGCGTTCGACCTCGTGGCCACCGTGCGCGCCCTGGCGGAATCACCTGGCGAGCACGGCCCCGAGCAGCAGCTCATCCTGCGGGCAGCCCGTAGTCCGATCTCGGTGGCCGACCTGGCCGTCGAGCTCGATCTGCCCGTCGGCGTCATCCGGGTCTTACTCGGTGATATGCGTGACCACGGCCTCATCTCGGTGACGTCGCCCTCCGCAGGAGGGTCGCGGTCGAATGAGCGCATTCTCAAGGAAGTGATCAATGGACTCCGTGCTCTCTGAGGACCCCGTCGCGCTCAAGATCTTGATCGCAGGGGGGTTCGGCGTCGGCAAGACCACCTTGGTCGGGTCGATCAGCGAGATCAAGCCGCTGCGCACGGAAGAGGTGCTCTCCGACCGCGGGATCGGCATCGACGACCTCGACGGCGTCGAAACCAAGAACACCACGACCGTGGCGATGGACTTCGGCCGCATCACGATCCGCGAAGGGCTGGTCGTCTACCTGTTCGGCACGCCGGGTCAGGAGCGGTTCTGGTTCATGTGGGACGAGCTGTCCCACGGCGCTCTGGGCGCGGTCGTGATCGCCGACACCCGGCGGCTGACCGACTGCTTCCCGTCCGTCGACTACTTCGAGCAGCGCGGCACGCCCTTCGTGGTGGCCGTCAACTGCTTCGACGGCGCGAACCGGCACAGTGTGGAGGACGTACGCATCGCGCTCGACCTGGACGACAACGTCCCGGTCATGCTCTGCGACGTGCGGCGGCGGACCTCGGCCAAGGAGGTCATGATCACGCTGGTCGAGCACTCGCTGAGGACGCTCACCTCGGCGAACTGAACTAGAGCGCTCTCAGGCCGTTGATGACCTCGCGGAGCAGGCTCTCCGAGGGGGCGGCGGCCTTGTCGAGCGGCGGGCGCACCGACACCAGGCCGTGCTCCAGCAGGTCTCCCAGCAGGACCCGTACGACGCCGACGGGCAGGCCGAGTTCCGAGGCGATCTCGACGACCGGCCTGTTCTGCGCCGCCACGGCGCTCAGCAGCCGCCGGTGCTGCGTGCTCAGCTCCGCCTGGGCCGGGGCGGGCAGCCCCGTCGAGACGACGGTCGCCAGCAGGTCGACCTCGGAGGAGGCGGATCTGGTCCGTCCGCGCGCGACCGCGTACGGCCGCACGACCGGCCCCGCCTCATCGTCGACCCACTCGTGCTCGCGGCTCACGATTCAGATCCCCCATCCTGGTCGCTTTCCTGCCGCCCGCGCTGCCAGCCGGTCTGGAGCGAGGAGAGCAGCGCCCTGGCCTCCTCAGGCGAGCGCTCCTCGAGCGGCGCCGCGGGGGGCGGCGCCTGCCTGAGCCGCTGCGGCAGCCCGGTCTGCCGTTCCCGTTGCGGCAGAGTCGTCGGCTGCTCCCGTTGCGGGAGAGTCGTGGGCTGCTCCCGTTGCGGCAGACTGGTGGTGGGTCCCTCCCGTTGCGGCAGGCTGGAGGGCCGCTCGCGGCGCGGCAACTGCTGCTCGTGCGGAGCCGGCTGGGACGGGATCGGGCTCTCGGCGTTGCCGTTTCTCTTACTGGTACGAACCCGGCGCGGCAGCTCCCCCGGCCCCGTCGGGTCCGACCGCACCACCGACACCGACACCGACTCGAACTCCAGCGGCTGCTCCGGCGACGCCAGGGGCTCGACCAGCGAGGCCGGGACGAGCACGATCGCCGTGGTGCCGCCGTACGGGGACGGCTTGACCGTCACCTTCACCCCGTGCCTGGTCGCGAGCATGCCGACCACCGCGAACCCCAGCCGCTCCGTCTGCGACGGGTCGAACTCCGGCGGGCTGGCCAGGCGCTCGTTGAGCGCCTTGCGGGTGGATTCGTCCATGCCCAGACCGCGGTCCTCGATCTCGACGGCGAAGCCCCTGCCGACCATCTCTCCGTGCACGGAGACCTCGTTGTTGGGCGAGGAGAAGGTGGTGGCGTTCTCGATCAGCTCGGCGAACAGGTGCATGAGGTCGGCCACCGCGGCGCCGGAGACGCCGCACTCGGGCATCGGGTAGACGCGTACCCGCGTGTACTCCTCCACCTGCGCCGCCGCACCGCTCAGCACGTCCTCCATCGCGATGGCGCCGCGCCACCTGCGGCCCGCCGAGCCACCCGACAGCAGCACCAGGCCCTCGGCGTGGCGGCGCATGCGGGTGGTCAGGTGGTCGAGCTTGAACAGCCGCTCCAGCGCCTCCGGCTCCTCGGTCTGGCGCTGCATCTCGTCGAGCAGCCTGAGCTGGCGCTGCAACAGCGACTGGCTGCGCCTGGCCAGGTTCCGCAGCGCCTCGGAGACGCCCTCGCGCAGCCTGGCCTGCTCGACGGCCGCGTCCACGGCCGTGCTCTGCACGCTGTCGAACGCCGCCGCGACGTCCCTGACCTCGCTGGTCGCCTTCTGGTCCACCTCGATGGGCGGGGCCTCGGCCGCGATGTCCACGCTCTCGCCCTTGCGCAGCTTGGTCACGACGTCCGGCAGCCTGATCTCCGCCAGGTCCAGCGCGGTACGCCGCAGCGACCCCAGCTCGCGGGTGAGCCGCCGGCCGACCTTGATCGAGATGACCACCGAGAACACGACCGCGATCAGCCCCAGCAGGCCGGCGATGGCGGCCCGCACCACGACGCCCACGCCCGCCGGCTCCATCCTGGCCAGCAGCTTGTCGCCGGTGCGCCAGACGGCCTCGCGGTACTCCTTCTGCACCTGGTCGGAGATGCCCCGCCAGAGGTCGACGTCCAGGGGCTGCCCGGCGATGTACGCCTCCAGGAGGTTCTCCATGGTGACGTAGCGGGGCGAGTAGTACAGCTTCTCGAACGGGGCGCGCAGCTCGGTGTCGAGGTTGGCCAGGGCCTTGGGGAAGAGGTACGTCCTGGTGCCGTCGATGCCGGACAACATGTGGACGTCGTGCATGTCGGCCTTGCCGTTGGAGGCGATGACCAGGGCGTGCTCGCGGGACAGCAGCTCGCGTACCTCGTCGGCGGAGATCAGGCCCTGCGCCTGGAGCGCCAGTTCGAGGTCGGTGCTGACCGTCAGGCGGGAGTACAGGAGGTGGATCTCGTCGGAGATCTTCGCGTACTCCGTGACGAGGCCGCCCGGGGTGAGCCGGCGCTCATCCACCTTGCCCCTGATGTCGGGCAGCCGGTCGATCGTCGCGAAGACCGTCTGGAGCTGCGTCTTCATGTCCGGGGTGAGCGCGGCCTGGGTGTCCTCGGCCGCCGCCTGCTGACGCAGCTTCTTGTTGTTGCCATCCACCTTGGCCCGGGCCTGGGCCAGCGCGTCCGTGTCGGTCGCCGTGCCCGCGATCCGCTCGGCCGAGGCCAGGCGCTCCGCCTGGAGGTTACCGACCAGGCCGTCGGCGTTGTTGATGATGCCGGTCCAGATCGTCTCGACCTTGAGCAGGTTCAACGCCTCGCCCGACGTCGTGCTCGCGGCGAAGCCCCACAGCGCGATCAGGGAGATCAAGGGGATGACGAGCAGCGTCGAGATCTTGAATCTGATGGATCTGCCCGATGCCATGACACCTGCTCCCGGATAGAAGATCGCGGGAGAGAATAGCACCGAAACAGATGGTTTTAAGATCGACTAGCGATAAATCTGTGATATGTCGGGAAATTTGCGGCCTTCGGGCGGCTCTTGATCCACGCCAGCCGCACGAGCCATCCGGCGAGCACCGCCAGCAACGCCACCTCCGCCCCCAGCAACAACCGCTCGACGAGCCCGATCATCACCCGCTCGCCCGGCATGGCCACGTACGTGATCGCCAGCAACCCGAACCCCCCGGCCAGCGCCACCCACTCCACCACCCGCGCCACGGGCTTCCACGCCTCGTCCGCGCCCAGCCTGGGCACCAGCAACGCGCCCGCGGCCGGGAGGCTCACGAAGGCGGCTACGGAGACGTACCTGTGGATCTGGGCCGCCAGGTCGAGGTCCTGGCCGATGGGTGTGGTCGGGATCATCGCGGCTACCACCAGGGCGCCCGACCACACCATCAGCAACCGCTCCGGCATCCCCCGTACGGGCGCCCCCGCGGCCCGCAACCCGGCCAGCAAGGCCAGGGAACCGATGCCCAGCACCGCCATCGCGATCTCCGTGACGCCCCCGCGGTCGGACACGGCGTACTCGCTGATGGTGATGTTCATGGGGTCGAGGTAGGGGTCGGGGCCGAACTGGCCCGCCACGACGGCGACCACCGCGAACACGATCGAGGCACAGGCGATCAGGGGGTAGAGCCTCTTTGCGGTCATGGGGCTACTTTGCTGGTTGCGCGGGTCCTCCCACATCCGGCTCCCACCCCGACCCGCCCCTGACCCGACCCTGATTAGTCATCCATCCTTTACGCGCTGCCGTGGTCCACCACCCGCCGCACTCCGGCTGAGGGCCCTCCAGGAAACGGCCTCTGAGCCCTTCAGTGGCGCGCCACCGTTACGCGAGCCCACGTTGCCCGTCCAAGGCTGAATCGCCGCCCATGCGACCCTGAGACATCCCTGAGCCGCCCCGGCACCCCGGCACCCCAGCACCCCAGCACCCCAGCACCCCAGCACCCCAGCACCCCAGCACCCCAGCACCCCAGCACCCCAGCACCGACATGGTTGCGGGGCTCGCAAAAGGCGCACCCCCGAAGGCCGGGGGCCCTCAGGGGTGGGTGGGACGGGGTGGGTCAGTCGAGGATGTGGGTTGTGGCGCGGGCGTAGCGGTCGCGGATGGAGGGGATGGCGGCGCCCTCGTACGTGGCCGTGTCGCCCGACTGCCAGGACGGCGTGGCCACCAGCGTCGCCGCCTGGTAGGCGGCCCCGTCGGCGACGTACTCGGCGGGGGGCGGGACGGTGATCGGCACGCCGAAGACGGTCGGGGCGATCCGGCGTACGGCCTCGGAACGGGCGGCGCCGCCGATCAGGAGCACCCGCTCGGGCCGGAGCGCGAGCGCGTCCAGGGCGTCGGCGAGGCCGCAGAGCATGCCCTCGATGGCCGCCCTGGCCAGGTGGGCCGGGGTCGAGGTGGCCAGGGTGAGCCCGTGGACGGAGCCGGTGGCGGTGGGACGGTTGGGGGTGCGTTCGCCCTCCAGGTAAGGCACCAGCGTCAGCCCGTCGGCCCCAGGGGGCGCCTGGAGGGCCAGGGAGCCGAGTTCGTCGAGCGTGACCCCGGCGATGCGGGCGGCGGCGTCCATGACGCGGGCGGCGTTGAGCGTGCACACCAGCGGCAGGAAGCGCCCCGTGGCGTCGGCGAACCCGGCGACCGCGCCCGTGGGGTCGGCGCTGGGCGACTCGGCGACCGCGAACACGGTGCCGGAGGTCCCGAGCGAGACCACGACGTCACCCGAGCGGGCCCCCACGCCGAGCGCGGCGGCCATGTTGTCGCCCGTGCCCGGCCCGATCAGCACCGTGCCCGCGGTGACGCTCTCCGCGGGCCCCAGGACCCTGGGCAGCAGCGGGACCGCGCCGAAGGCGGCCTTGAGCAGGTCTGTCCGGTAGGAGCCGGAGGCCGGCGACCAGTAGCCGGTGCCCGAGGCGTCCCCCCGGTCCGTGACCAACCGGTCGAGAGGCGGCAGCGGCGCGTCCGACCAGCCCGCCACCGAGAACGGCGTCCCGGAGCCGAGCGCCCCCAGCAGCCGCCAGGTGAGCCAGTCGTGCGGCAGGCACACCGCCGCCGTCCGCCGCGCGTTGTCCGGCTCGTGCTCGGCCAGCCAGCGCAGCTTGGTCACCGTGAAGGAGGCGACGGGCACCGAGCCGACGCCCTCGGCCCACGCCTGCGGCCCGCCCAGCTCGGCGGTCAGGTCGGTGGCGGCCTGGGCGGAGCGGGTGTCGTTCCAGAGCAGGGCATCGCGTACGACATTTCCGGAATCGTCTAGGCAGACCATGCCGTGCTGCTGCCCGCCGACACTGATGGCGGCCACGCCGTCCAGCCCACCGGCCTCTTCGACGGCCAGCAGTAACGCGCTCCACCAATGGGAGGGGTGCACCTCGGTGCCCGCTGGATGTGGGGCGCGCCCCTGGCGTATCAGCTCGCCCGTCTCCGCGTCTCGAATGACGACCTTGCAACTCTGCGTGGAGGAATCGACCCCAGCGACCAGCGTCACCCACGAACTCCTAACAAGTGCTCCAGCGCAAGCTGGTTCAGATGGGTGAAATGGTATCCGCGCCGTGCCGCTGCCTCGGGGTCGAAGTCGTCGCCCGCGAGATCGGCCAGCGTCTCGCCGCGGTTGAGGGTGGGCAGACCGAGTTCTTCGACGCGGGAGGCCCGTAGCGCTTCACGAACTTCTGGATCAGAACGGTAATTTCGGGCCTTCTCGCGGAGTATCAGGTATGTCCGCATATTGGCGGTGGCCGAAACCCATACGTCCGAGGGATCCTCCGTACGCAGGGGCTTGAAGTCGAAGTGCCGAGGCCCGTCGTATCCGCCGTGTTCCAGCAGATCGACCAGGAAGAACGCGCTCGTCACATCGCCATGTCCGAAGACCAGGTCCTGGTCGAACCGGGGCCCGTGCTGGCCGTTGAGGTCGATGTGAAACAACTTGCCGTGCCACATCGCCTGGGCGATGCCGTGCACGAAGTTGAGCCCGGCCATCTGCTCGTGGCCGACCTCGGGGTTGAGCCCGACCATCTCCGGGTGCTCCAGCTCACCGATGAACGCCAGCGCGTGGCCGATGGTCGGGAGCAGGATGTCGCCGCGGGGTTCGTTCAGCTTGGGCTCGATGGCGAAGCGGATGCCGTAGCCGCGCTCGCGTACGTAGTCGCAGAGCAGGTCGAGGGCCTCTTTGTAGCGCGCGAGCGCCGCACGCACGTCCTTGGCCGCGTCGGACTCGGCCCCCTCGCGGCCGCCCCAGCACACGTAGGTGGAGGCGCCCAGCGAGGCGGCCAGGTCGAGGTTGCGCGTGACCTTGCGCAGCGCGTAGCGCCGCACGTCACGGTCGTTGCTGGTGAAGGCGCCGTCGCGGAAGACGGGGTGGGTGAACAGGTTGGTGGTGGCCATGGGCACTTTCATGCCGGTCTCGGCAAGCGCTTTCCTAAACGCCGCGACAGCGCGGTCGCGGTCGGGCTCGACAGCGAGCAGGTCGTCGTCGTGGAAGGTGACGCCGTAGGCCCCCAGCTCGGCCAGGCGATGCACGCTCTCGACGGGATCGAGGGGCGCCCGAGCGGCATCCCCGAACGGATCGCGCGCCTGCCAGCCGACCGTCCACAGACCGAAGGTGAATCGATCGTCAGGGGTTGGCTCGTACATGATTCGATGCTCCCCTGGCGATCAGTTCTCCACAAGCACTTGTTCACAAGCCCGAAGGGTCACGCCCCACGCTGATCTCCTCCGCGATCTTGCGGATCTCCGTCACCTGGAGGCCGGGAGCCTTGGGCAGGTGGCGCAGCAACGCGTCCATCACCACGGGCACCGGCTGACCGGCGAACCGGCCAGCGATCCCGTGGACCGCCCTGAACAGCGCCTCTTCGGTGTCGTGCATCGGCCTCTCCTTGGTCGGGTACCCGGAGAACGCTACGGCCTGCGCCCGACACTTTGCTCGCTACCCCTTCAGCGTGTTCCTGACGGCCGGGCAAATCTCCTCCGGTTAGTTGAACGCTCATATACTTAGCTCGCAAGCCTGGCGAAAGGGGCGAGTGATGCCGGTCCAGCGGCTCAACCACGCGGTCCTCTACGTACGCGACGTGGAACGCAGCGTCGCCTTCTACCGGGAGGCACTCGGCTTCGAAACCGTCATGGGCATGCCGGGCGCCGCCTTCCTGCAGGCTCCCGGCTCCTCGAACGATCACGACCTGGGCCTGTTCCAGATCGGCGAGCAGGCGGCCGCTTCCCCGGCCGGGCGCACCTCCGTGGGCCTCTACCACCTGGCGTGGGAGATGGACACGCTGGAGGAGCTGGAGCGCGCACAGGTCAAGCTGGCCGAGCTGGACGCGCTGGTCGGCGCCTCCGACCACAGCACCACCAAGGCGCTCTACGCGCGCGACCCCGACGGACTGGAGTTCGAGGTGTCGTGGCTGGTCCCGGCCGCGCTGCTCACCGAGGAGATCATCGCCGCCCGCACCAGCATCCGCCCGCTCGACCTGAACGCGGACAAGCAGCGGTTCGGAGCCCAGACGCGGGGCGGAGTGGGCGTGTCGATCCCCGCTTGACGTACCGTGGACATATCGACCCCTCCCCACGGAATTTCACGGAGACCGGTCATGCCAAGCGACCCTGATCACGTGCTCGACGCCATCGACGGCGTCGTCGAGGAGTGGGAGACGCTGAGCGCGGACGCCATGCGCTGGGCGCCTCCCGAGACCAAGGACCCCGACTTCATGACCGAGGTGAGCGAGATCTTCGGCCCCCTGGTCAACGCGTTCTCCCACGCGCTGCGCCCGGTCGGCGACGCCTTGGAACGCGTCCTGTCCTCCCTGGAGGGGGACGACGACTCACGTCAGGGCTAGCCGGTGCGCCGCCGGCGAGCCCTTCGCGGGTAGGCCCTGGCCGTCTCCGCCAGCCGCGCCGCGTGCTCGGCCTGCTTGCGCCAGTGCCCGTAGGCGTCACCACGCTGGGCCAGCCGATCGAGCTCGCTCATCGTCGTCAGCGGGATGAACGCCGGCTCCGCGTCGCGCCACGGCGTGCCCGGCAACGGCATGAAGGTATGGGTGTGGATGCGAGCCCCCAGATCGGCCAGGTCGGAGGCGAGTGCCAGCGACTGCGCCTGGTCCTGCTCGGACTCCCCCGGCATGCCGAAGATGAAGTCCACGTTCGGCCGGAACCCGTGCTCGACCGCGATCCGCACGGCGTCGCGCACGGGCGAGGTGTCGTGCCCCCTCCCGGACGCGGCCAGCACCCGGTCGGAGCCCGACTGGGCGCCGATGATCAGGTTGTCGTTGGCCACGTACCGCTTGAGCAGCCGCATCGCCTCCGGCGTGACGTGCTCGGGCCGCACCTCGGAGGGAAAGCTGCCGAAGAAGACTCGCCCGTGCGGCGGCAGCTCTTCCTTGACCCCGGCCAGCAGCTCCTCCACGGCGGACAGATCGGGCTCGGGCCCTGGTGAGCCGTAGGAGAGCGAGGTCGGCGTGATGAACCGCACGTCGCGCAGTCCTCTGCCGACCATGCCGCGCACGTGCTCGCGCACGCTGGCGACCGACCGGTGCCGGAACTGGCCGCCGAACATGAACGGCGTCTGGCAGAACCGGCAGGTGTAGCGGCAGCCACGGGTGATCTCGATCGGCCCGTTGCGGCCGGCGAACGACGGGTAGGCGTCGAGCGGAAGCTGCGGCGCCGGTCTGGTGCGCAACGCGACCCCGTCGGCATCCTTGATCGCCAGCCCGGGGACCGAGGTGAGCGGCTCGTCCCGCTGGAGAGCGCGTACGAGGGCGATGATCGTCGACTCGCCCTCACCGACGCCCGCCAGATCCCACCCCGCGTCGATGACCTGCTGCGGCTCGGCGGTCGCGTGCACGCCGCCCGCGATGTGCAGGCCCCGCCCGCCGCTCAGCGACCGGACGGTGGCCAGCTCGGCGGCCATGGCCTCGGCGTCGGGCGAGTAGAACGACCACAACACGAGCACCCGGCCGGCGTCGCTCGCCACGATGTGCCCGGCGGTCTCCTCGGGGGTGGTGCCGAGCCGCAGCTCGTGCTCGACTCCCGCCGTCTCCAGGGCGGCGAGCAGCGCGTGCACGCCATACGTCACCGCCTTGCGGTATCGGACCACCACGCAAACCGCCGCTGCCACGTCCGGCAGCGTAGCTCAGGCCTCCGACAACCGCATCGCGCGCAGCGCGCCGGTGAGTTTGGCCAGCTCGGCGAGCATGGTGCCGGCGGCGGCGTCCGTCACGTCGCTGGGGTGCAGCGTGCCGTCCTCGTCCAGGGACTGCGCCACGAACGGGATGTTCACCGCCTCCAGCACCGGCACCATCTTCAGCGTGCTGACGACCTGGCGCAGGCCGTTCACGGCGCGGGTGCCGCCGGAGACGCCGCCGTAGCTGACGAACCCGGCCGGCTTGTGGTTCCACTCGTGGTGCAGGTAGTCCAGGGCGTTCTTCAGCACGGCGGTGAAGCTGTGGTTGTACTCGGGCGTCACGAACACGAACGCGTCCGCCCGGTCCACGGTGGCGCTCCACTCCTTGGTGTGCGCGTTCACGTACTGCCGCAGCCTGGGGTGGTGGGGCTCGTCCATGAACGGCAGCCCCACCTCCGCCAGGTCGACCAGCTCCACCTCGAAGAGGCCGGCGGCCACGGCCCTGCCGTGGAACCAGTCGGCGACTCCGCGCCCCACGCGACCAGGACGGTTGCTGGCGACGACGACCTGCAGAACGGGCTTGTCCATGACGTGCTCCTACGCTTGCTCGATGAGGCGACTACACATTATTGAGTAGCTACACATTTCTTAGCAAACGCTAGAGTGTTCCCATGAGCCCGGACTCTGTCTGCACCCGCTTCCACATCGCCTTAGAGCTGATCGGCGCACGCTGGTCAGGGGCGGTGATCCACATGATCCTCAAGGGCGCCCACCGCTACGCCGACCTCAAGTCGGCCATCCCCGGCATCAACGACACGATGCTGGCCAGGCGCCTGCGCGAGCTGGAGTCGGCCGGCCTCATCGAGCGGCGGGTGCTGGACACCTCGCCGGTGCGGGTCGAATACCACCTGACCGCGATGGGCCAGGAGTTGCGGCCCGTGCTGGACGAAATGGTGGCCTGGGCGCACAAATGGATCCCGCTGCCCGAGGCCAAGTCCGCGTAGAATCGATTCCATGATCCAGCGACATTAAGTCCCGACCAGGGGCCGCGGGCCTCCGAGGCGACGAGCACTCGGAGTCCCCACTCATTCCCCCTGGAAGGTCTCATGCTCGTCGCATCGTTGTACGCCTACGCGTTCCTCGGCGAATTCATCCTGATCTATCCGGTATACGCGCTGCTGTTCGCCGATACCGGGCTCTCCGTCGCCCAGACCTCCTCCCTGTTCGTCATCTGGTCGATGACGGGCATGGTGCTGGAGATCCCGTCCGGCGCCTGGGCCGACGCCGTCTCCCGCCGGTTACTGCTGTTCCTGGGCCCGTTGCTGACCGGTCTGGGCTTCGCGCTGTGGGTGCTGTTCCCGTCGTACTGGGTGTTCGCGGCCGGGTTCGTGTTGTGGGGCGCGGGAGACGCGCTGGTGTCGGGGGCTTACGAGGCGCTCTCGTACGAGGAGTTGGAGCGGCGCGGTCAGTCCCACCGCTACGCGGGCGTCATGGGCCGGGCCACCTCCCTCGGCCTGACCGCCACCGCGGCGGCGATCGGCCTGGCCTCGCCCGTCTTCGCGGCCGGCGGCTATCCCCTGGTGGCCGCGGCCAGCGTGGTGGCCTGCGTCCTGTGCGCGCTCACGGCCCTCACCCTGCCCGAGCACCGAACTCCCGGCGCCGCCAGGGATTACCTGGCGGTGCTGAAGGAGGGGATCACGCTGGCCCGCGCTGATCGCGGCGTGTCGCGCGGGGTCGCGCTGGTCGCGTTCGTGACGGCGATCTGGGGGTCCCTGGAGGAGTACGTCCCCTTCCTGGGGGCGGAGATGGGCGTGGCCAAGGCCGCGATCCCGCTGCTGATCCTCCTGACCTGGGTCGGCGCCACGGCGGGCGGCCTGCTGGCGGGGCCCGCCGAGCGCCTGCCCGATCGCATGTACGCCCTGCTCCTCGTTCTGGCCGCGCTGGCCATGGCCGCGGGGGCGATCAGCGGGCACCCGGCCGGGTTCGTGCCGATCGCCCTGGCCTTCGGGGCGTTCCAACTCGCCCAGGTGCTGGCCGACGCGCGTCTCCAGGGGCGGATCAGCGGCCCGGCGCGGGCCACGGTGACCTCGGTCGCCGGGCTGGGCACGAACGTGGTGATGCTCGGGGTCTACACGGCGTACGGGATGGTGTCGGCGCACGCGTCGCATGGGGTCACGTTCGCGCTCCTGACCATCCCGTACGTGCTCATCGCCGTCCTGATGAGTCAGTAACGGGACGGGATCCGCTTGGGCAGCGGCGGCGGCTCCTCCTCGGCGACCTCCTCCTGGGACGGCTCGGGCTTCCTGACCCCCCGCCACCGGGAGGGGAAGACCGAGGCGGCCAGCAGGACGCACGCCGTGGTCAGACCCCAGATGTCGATCAGGTCCAGGTACGTCTTCGTGTACTCGGCCTGGATCAGAACGATCCAGGGCGAGCGCGCGAACGCCGCCGCGCCCGCGAAGGCCAGCCCCGGCACCAGCGAGGCGAGGGGCGAGATCCGCGACCCCGCCAGCACGCCCACGACGACCATGGACGCACCGAGCACGACCAGGGCGATCCATCTTTCCGCGAGATTCGAGGAGTAGAGAAAACCCGCCGCGATCAGCGGGGTGGCCAGCAGTCCTGCGCCGGCGCCGAGCAAATGACGAACACCATTACGCACAGAGAACACCTCCAGCCACCGGACCCTACCGATGTGCCAGGACGTGCGCAGAAAAGGCGGCAAATTCAACATTCGGGACAGTGGCCAAAAAGGCCCCATAACACCGAAATAGGGCCTGTTTGCTATCTAAGCAGGACCCGAAGCAACCGTTAGCTTGACAGCACCCCCACCCGAGGAGTGCACATGTTGAGTAAGAGCTGTGCGCTGGCAGGCGCGATCACCCTCGCCGTCTGCCTGGCCACCCCCCTCAGCTCGGCCGCGGCCGAACCGGCGCCCCAAGCACCCCCCACCATGATCGACGCGCTCGAACGCGACCTCGGCCTCTCCGAAGCCCAGGTCGTCACCCGCCTGGCGAACGAGGAGCGTGCCGCGAGCGTCGAATCGAACCTGACCACCGCACTGGGCGGCTCGTTCGGCGGCGCCTGGCTGAACGGCGACGCCTCCAAGCTCCTGGTCGCGACCACCGACCCGGCGGCCACCAAGGCCATCGAGGCGCAGGGCGCGCAGCCCGTCGTCGTCCAGCGGCCGATGAGCCAGCTGAACGGCATCATGCAGCAGCTCGACCAGGCCCCCAAGCGCGCCAAGGCCGGAGCCGCCCTCTGGTTCGTCGACGTGACGACCAACACCGTCTCCGTCCAGGCTCCCACCGTCGAGGCCGCGCAGGCCCTCGTCGCGGCCGCGGGCGTGGACAAGGGCGCGGTCACCGTGTCGGCGACGGCTGAGCAGCCGACGACGTTCATCAACATCATCGGCGGGGCCGCGTACTTCATCGGCGGCAGCCGCTGCAGCGTCGGCTTCTCCGTCACCAGGGGCACCACCCCCGGCTTCGTCACCGCGGGCCACTGCGGCCAGCCCGGCTCCAGGACCACCAGCCCGACGGGCACCTTCCAGGGCTCGTCCTTCCCCGGCAACGACTACGCGTGGGTCGCGGCCCCCGGCAACACCGTCACGCCGTACGTGCGCGGCTCCGGTGGCGCCAACGTGACCGTACGCGGCTCCACCCAGGCCTCGGTCGGCTCGTCCATCTGCCGCTCCGGTTCGACCACCGGCTGGCGTTGCGGCACCATCCAGCAGCACAACGCCAGCGTCAGGTACGCGCAGGGCACCGTCTCCGGCCTGACCCGCACCAGCGCGTGCGCCGAGCCCGGCGACTCCGGCGGCTCGTTCATCTCGGGCAGCCAGGCCCAGGGCACCACCTCCGGCGGCTCGGGCAACTGCTCTGTCGGCGGCACCACGTACCACCAGCCGGTCAATGAGGCCCTAGGCGTGTACGGCCTCACGCTCCGCGTCGGCTGACCCCCTCTACGGCGCGGCGTGCCCTTCCCCGGGCGCGCCGCGCTGTTTCGTTGTGACCGATGACTTTCCGCCGGGCGCCGAGTCTGCACATCGACGAAAGGAGCCCGCGATGAAGCGACCCGTACTCGGCAGCCTGCTGCTGTCCAGCACCGACCCGGAACGACTGAGCACCTGGTACGTCTCCGCGCTCGAACCGGAGGAGAAGACCCATGTCAACGGGTATCAAGTGCTCAAGTTCGGGGAGTTCTTCCTGTTCATCGACACGCGGACGGACGTGGCGGACAAGAATCCCGAGCCCGGCCGGGTCATCCTCAATTTCGACGTCGAGGACGCCCGGGCCGTCGTGACCCGGATGGAGCAGGCGGGCGTGCGGTGGCTGGCCGAGCTCGAGGACCGCGACGGCAGCCTTTTCGCCACCGCGATCGACCCGGACGGCAACTACATACAGATCATCCAGCTCAGCGGCAAGGAGATGTGAACGATGCTCGGCACGACAAAGGCGTTCAGCGGTTTCTCGGTCGACGACACCGAGGCCGCGAAGAAGTTCTACGGCGAAACCCTGGGCATCCGGGTCACCGAGGAGCACGGCCTCCTGACACTGCACCTCGGGGGCGGCACCACGGTCCTGGTCTATCCGAAGGGCGCCGCGCACGTACCGGCCACGTTCACGATCCTCAACTTCCCGGTCGAGGACATCGACAAGGCCGTGGACGAGCTGACGGCACAGGGGGTGCGTTTCGAGCGCTACGACGGCATGCACCAGGATGCCCGGGGCGTGGCCCGCGGCGAGGGCCCCCCGATCGCCTGGTTCACCGACCCGGCCGGCAACATCCTGTCCGTCCTGCAGATGTAGCCCTGCCGCCCGGCTCCCTTTCAGGGGCCGGGCTCATTCCTGGTCAGATACCGCTGGACGAAATAGACCAGGAGCGAGGCCGCGATAAATCACCGGACAATTCCTACGCGCGCCGCGATTGCTCAGGCCCCAGCCCTGTCAACACAGTTCCACGCCAAGCGGAACCACGGCCGACTGCTCTCTTCAGCCCAGGGATTCTCCGAACATCCCTGGCCGGTGTCGACGGCGAATCCGAAGAACGCGTCGTCAGCCAGCTCGGCCATCCGCTGACCAGGCCGCAGCGCCATCTCCCAGGAAACGACCGTCTCACCCCGAGATGACGACCTTGGCAGCGGCCGCTCTCGGACGCGCGCCATAGGACGCCGTTTCGAACCGCGCAATGGCGAGCACCACCGCATAACCGCCCTCTTTCACGGTGTGTGCGAATGCCTGAGTCTCGTCCTCCGGCCCCGAAATACCCATGCCGTTGTCACGGGCGACGAGCCGACCCGTAGGAAGCAATTCTGCCGCCTCACGCAGCTCGACACGCAACGTATCGCCGCTGGGCCATGGAAAACGCGCGCCTTCCGTGAAGATCGCATCGAAATCCGCCGGCGGAATCGGCATCCGTACCGTCCTCTTCCACAGCGCTGATCAGCAGGTGGAGTGAAACAAACCGCCCACCGCCACCGTCCGGGCGAGCAGGTTGTACCGCTGAACGGCCGCGGTCGTCTCCTCCAGGTAGACCTCGATGCCTTTTTCCTTCAGCAGTTCCAGCGTCTCGGGACAGATCTCCAGCACCAGTTGCATGCCACGGGACAGGACGATCACCTGGCTGCCGTGGTCGACCAGCTCCTGCACGTCCGCGGGCTGGATGCCAGGCTCGTGCCTGGTGCCGGTCTCGTTCCAGTCCCAGGGACGTCCGCCTCCGGGGTGGAGCTTGAAATCCTTGCCCTCACCAAGCCCCTCGACCACCATCCGGCCCCAGGAGATATGCGTGATCAGCGGGGATCTATCCTCCATAGCGCGAGACTACTTCGAGCACGTCGCCGGCGTAAGCCTCCGACCGCTCACCTCGACGCCCTGACGTGATTCGGAATCACGGCTTTCATCGGGACTCGGCCTGGGCTACTTCGAGCGCCACCGTCTCCGGCACTATGGGCACTATCCGTTCGAGGCCCGGGACGACCAGGTGCACTGACCGACTGGGCAAGGTGGAAGGCGAGATGGAAGCAAGCGGAAAACGCGTGATCGGCGAGGTGCCGATCGTGGCGGAAGACCATGGCGGGCGCGGCCAGGACGTCCTGCTCCTACATGGCGGCGGACGGACGCGCAGGGATTGGGATGTCCTGGCGGGGCTTCTCGTGAGCAACGGGTTCCGCCCGGTGTCGATGGACCTCCGTGGCCACGGGGAATCCGGTGAAGCACCGTGGTCGTGGCGAGAGGCACTCGCAGATGTCGAGGCAGTGGTCAGGGAGTACGAACTCCGCCAGCCCATGATCGTCGGACATTCACTCGGGGGAATGGTCGCCGCGCTGTGGGCCGGGGAACATCCGGACTGCCCGTTGGCGGTCAACCTCGACGGCCATGGCAATCCGACACGCCCCGACCAGTTCTTCGGCCTGGATGAGCCGTCAGCGACACAGGCCTGCCAGGAGATGACGTCGTTCCTGGCGGAAATGGGCCAAGGGCTTCCCGAGTCCTTCCTGCAGGTCATGCGCGAGATAGACACCCTCGACCTGTTCGCCGCCTATCGAGCCGCACGTTGCCCGCTTCTTGTCGTCAGCGGCGATGCTCTGGCGTTCGCAGGCGTGTTCCCTGACCATCTCGTCCCGGCCTGGAATGCATATTGCGTTTGGACGCGACGAGAACTCGAAGCAGTCGTGAAAGAGTCTCCCCTGGTCCGAGAGACTTCCCTGCCCACGGGACATGATCCGCATATCGAAGCCCCCGACACCTTGCTGCGACTGCTGATCGAGCACGCGCGGCAGGGAGAACGTTCATTGCGCCCTTAATCTTCTCAGCGCAAGGCGACCCCAGAACGTGGACAATCGGAGCATGGGAGATCCGATCGAGATCGTTGATCACGACCCGGTTTGGCAGGTGGAGTTCGCCGCGATCGGGAGAGCGTTGCGCGGGGCTCTCGGTGATGTCGCGCTGCGGGTGGATCACATCGGCTCGACGTCCGTGCCCGGTCTGGCGGCCAAGCCGGTCATCGACATCCAGATCTCGGTGCGCTCGCTGGAGCCGCCGGCCGTCTACAAGGCTCCGCTGGAGCGACTGGGCCTGGTGCATCGCGCGAACAACCCGGAGCTGACCAAGCGATATTTCCGCGAGGCGCCGGGCAGCCGCCGTACCCACATTCACGTACGCGAGCTCGGCAGCTTCTCCCAGCAACTCCCCCTGCTGTTCCGCGACTACCTGCGCGCCCACCCCGTCGCCGCGGCCGAGTTCGCGCAGGCGAAGCGACGATGCGCGAACCGGTTCCGCGAGGAACGACAACAGTATGTCTCCGCCAAGGAGCCTTTCGTCTGGGAGATCGTGCGGTGCGCCGACACCTGGGCTCAGAGCGTCGGCTGGCGGCCAGGCCCGAGCGACGCCTGACCCGACCCACAACAAAGACCTGAACACCTCCGCTCGACCAAAGGTGACGTACCGCAGGTCAGAACCTGTCCCGGCGGCCAAGGTGCTGCTGCCAAGGGGATGAGTTCGTTCGGCATCCTTGGAGATCGCGTGCCTGTGACCGCCACGCTGGTCCGGCCGGGCGGCGGCCGCCGCCCGGTGTCGGACCGTATCGATACGGTGCTGCCGTGGCTGACATTCACGAACTCATGGTCGCGATGGACCTGCGTGGCGACCTGTCCGAGACCGAACTCGCCGAATTGCGCTGGCACCTGGGCCTCGGCTCGCGGCCCGAGCACATCATCGAGGAGACGATCGTCGTCAATGAGGTTCTCGATCTGCTGCCCGACGACCAGGAGCCGGTACAGGATGAGGTCGGCAACTGGGTGGTCAAGGAGTTTCCGCAACCGGCGTGGGACGACGGGTCGCCGTACGCGGCCTCGAAGATTCCCGGCGCCGGCTGCTCGGTCCTGGTGCGCACGAATGACCACGACGACGAACGCTGGGCGCTGACCTGCCGCTGGGAAATCCACCCCGACGGGCATGCCGGCGTGGCAGAGCTGATCGACTGGTTGGCCACCCGACTCCACAAGAACGAATCCTTTTTCGGTTACCAACGCTGGTATGAGAACGCTGAGCCGGAGCTGCTCAGCATCCGCGACGGGAAAGTCGTGACGCGTCGTGACGGCGCACTCGCCCCACCGTTCTGGGATGAACCCGACATGGACTGAGCCGTCCTGCCGGGCATCTCATGGAGTAGCGACGTTCCAAGCCTCACCTGCCTGTTCAACGGCCAACGCCACGATAAAGGGCTCACCATGTCACCCTTGAGACGTGAACGAGCCACCGCCCGTTGATCAATTCGCCATTTGACACCACGTCCTGGTCGGCTCGCCAGCTCCCCCTCGAATGAGAGCTGCACAACTGACGGCGGGAAATACACCTCGCGCACGGTGAGGGTGGCAAGCGCCGGCTATCGGTTACGGGAGGGCTATAAGCCGTCCGCTCAGCACGCACGTTCGCCGGCGACAGCGGTCCAGCATCAGATCCATGATCATTGTACGGATATTGCACAGCCTCGATGGGTACGCTCAGCCTCCTCTGCAGGACGTCGAAGGAGCGTGACCGCATGAGGCAGTACCGGAATGGCCGTGTCGCGGCAGCCGTCGCCGGTGCGTACGCCAGCCTGGTGGTGCTCCTTGCCGTCGTCTCAGCGGTGATCTTGCTGACCGTTCAGGACCCGATCCTGCTGTCCGGCGTCGCCCTCATGCTCATCACATTTCCCCTTGGGCCGCTCATCTGGTGGGGATGGGATGCGGTCCCGCCTCAGATGGCGGACCCCGTACTGCTCATAGTGATCCTCACCTGCGCGGGCCTGCTGCAGTCGTATCTGATCTGGCGCCTCTCGCGCGGCCCTTCGGTCACCGAGGGCAGGACTGCCTGATCCCATCAAACGATCAGGCAAGGCGCTGAACTGGCTTGAAGGAGGCTATCCCGGAGCCTGAGGCCGCTGCCGGAGGAATACTTTGGAGTGACGCGTCATGTGTGCTTGCTCGAATGCGGTCGGAGACATGAATGGCGAATCGTCGTAGGACGTGGGGCCGGGAAGCGCGTAAGGCTCTGCTGAGCTGGACCTACTGGGTGGTCGGCTGCTTCTTGGCGATGCTGGCTATCGATCTCATTAGCGAAGGACCAGAAAGAATCACGACGGAGTATCTCATCGCGCGGCCGATTGTTTTCGGGATCGGCTGGTTCGGCGGGGTGCTGGTCATTCGTTGGTGGGCACGTCGAGCGGCTGACGATCCGGATAAG
The DNA here is from genome assembly GCF_042656245.1 of Nonomuraea insulae. Lineage (NCBI taxonomy): Bacteria > Bacillati > Actinomycetota > Actinomycetes > Streptosporangiales > Streptosporangiaceae > Nonomuraea > Nonomuraea insulae. The sequence goes on along the minus strand of NZ_JBHSPA010000003.1, from coordinate 13,405 downwards.
ACGGACGATGGCGGCTCGGGGCCGGCAGCGCAAGGGCAAGGGCATTCTCCAACGGCCACCGACGCTCCTGTCCCTCCTACGAGCGCAGAATAGGCTCCGGAGGGCCGAACGGTTCAAGGCTGAGAATTCGCATCTTGAGGTCGCGAGGACGAGGTCCCCGTGGGCGGCCGATGTGCATGCGCGGGCTGAGGCCGTCCCAGCCGCGATGTGCGCCTGCCGAAGCGGTCAGAAAGCCGCCCGAAGACGAGTAGCGCCGGTATGAGCGCCAGCGCGTACGTCGCGAAGACCAGCGTCAGCACCTCGGCCGAGAACCCGAACCTGGCCTGGTACTCGATGTAGAGCGGGGTCGGCACCTCGGTGCCGGCGATCAGCACCAGCACCGCGGCGGTGATGACCGCGAAAGCGACAGCGTCGCCCCCGGTAAGGCGCCTTACTGGCAAAAACGGGCCGCGGCTGCAATCAGGAGCGTTGGCCGGGCTGGTTCACGATCTCGGCTTCGAGCTGGGCGGTCAGGCCCACGGTGCCCGCCTTGAAGGTCTCCTTGCTGCCGTCTGCCCACTGGTAGGTCCGGTCCTTCAGCCGCGTTGAGTTGGTGCCTAGGTAGCGGAAGGTCGCCGGGTCCAGGATCAGGTAGCTGCGCGCTTCGGCGTCGGTGAGGCTGAACGCCACGCCTCTCCGTCCGTCGGCGACGGGCACGTCCTGGGTCACCGTGATGCCCTTGATCGTGGGCAGCGCGCGGAAGAGCGCGGCCCGCACCTCGGGGGCGAGCCATTGCTCGGTTATGAGCTGGTTGATCTCCATGAACAACATCTCCGGCGGGACGTGGCCGTTCAGCTCCTGCGGCCCCCGGCGGTCTTCGTCGAGGACGGCCGCCTTGATCCTGGCGATCACCCCGGCCGGAGTGACAGGCGGTTTGGCCAGCTCGGCCGGGTTCATAACCGCGCTGCCCTGGAACATCAGCTTGCCGGCCTGGTACCAGGCCGACCGCTTGCCGTCCACGCTGGTCCACCGTTCCCAGGTGTCGCGCTGATCTCGGTCGACGTCCCCTTCGACGCCGGTCAGCCGCAGTTCCTTGGTGTAGAGCCACTGGGCGGGGTCCGGGGCGGGTGTGGGGTCGTTCTCGGCCGCACGGGCGGCGCGCTCGCCCAGCTCGGCCACGCTGGCCACCGGTGCCATACCCGGCTGGTCTCGGAGCGCCACGACGGTCCCGCCGACGACCAGGGCCAGCGCCGCCGCCGCCGCGACCCGCCAGCCAAGCCTGCTCGCCCGGGTCGCGGTTCGCTTCCGTGCGGCCCCCGGCTCGTGGATCGCCGTCATCAGCCGTGCCCTGGCCGCGTCTGCGGCTTCGACGGTCATCGCCGGGGTGTTCCGGCGAAACTCCTTGATCGCGTTCATCACAGCTCCTCGTCCCCGAGTACGTTCCTGGCCTTCTTCCGCGCGCGGTGCAGCCGTGACCGTACGGTCCCCACCGGGATGTCCAGCGCCCGCGCCACCTCCTCATACGACATGTCCTCCCACGCCACCAGCAGCAGCACGTCCCGATCCCCACGTGGCAACGACGCCAGCGCCCCCGCCAGCTCACGATCCCTGCCCTGCGCCGTCACCCGGCGCGTCACGGTGTCGGCCAGCGCCTCAGGCAGAGGGTCCACCCCGGTACGACTCAGCGCCCGCAGCAGCCGCTCCTCCTGCCGCCGATGTCTAGCGATCAACGTGGTGGCGATGCCGTACAGCCAGGGCCTGGCCAGCGCGAACGACGTGTCATACGTCCCACGCCTGCGAAAGGCCGCCAGGAACGTCTCTGCCACGATGTCGTCGGCGGCCTGCGTGCCGAGCCGCCGCGCCGCGTACAGATGGATCTGCTTGGCGTAGCGGTCGAACAGCGCGGCGAACTGCTCTGGGTCGTGCGCCGATCGACGAATCAGTTCTCCGTCGTCGATCTCGACCGTCTCAGCACTCAACGCCTCTCCTTCGTGAGTTGGTATTTCACCGTGTTGTCTCCCGAAGGGCGTCACCGGGTTCCCTGGAGCCGTGACGCGGCGGCAAATGTGATGCCGCCGCCTGCAGGCGGCAGGCACGCCTCCATGAGATCCGTGATCGTTGCACGTATTGCACGGCAGACCGCTGCGGCGGAACATTCAGTCGATGGACCCGGCGATGGACTCCGCCGCGTTGTGAGTCGGTGTAATGACCCTTGCCATCCCCGTACCCCGTGAGAGGCTCTCTGGGAGCGGCTGGCAATGGTAGTCAATCAGGACCGCTGCTCCCTCTCCCGCGTCCCTGGCCACACGACGCACGTGCTTCCCGATATCGGGCGGGCGACGGTCGACGTACATCTCCAGCACGGCCAAGGGCCGGAATACCCTCGACGGGATTCCTGGCCCTCTTGGCGGAAAAGTGGCTTACGACCTCATCCAACAAGATCACTCGATCACGGAATGTCGGCGGATTGGTCCGTGTGCAGAGTCGCTGGATCCGGCCGCCGAAAAGCGTGATCATGATGAGATCTCCTGCTGCGAAGATCCCTTGCTTATGAGGCGACGAATGGCCGTGGTGGGTTTTCTGGTGGCCGCATCCACGGTGACTGCAGCGCCGGCCGTACGGGCCGATGCCGTGATGGATCCGGCCGACGCTATTCAGCGCCAGCTCGTCCCAGGCCATGGGGTGAAGATCGTCCAGCGCGCCCGCTCGAAGTGGTTCGACAGTTGGTCTTCCCTCAAGCCGGTGCGCGGCGTCGTGGGGTTCGGCAAGGGCGAGATCGTGGCCACAGACCTGACGAACTTCAACCTGGGACGCCACGGTATCCGCAACATCTGCATCGGAAAGCGCGGCTACGAGTTGTACGCCAAGTCCGACCCGCCGCTGCCGCCGGGCAAGAGTTGGGTCACGTACGAATGGCCGTGCCAGCTCGTTCTGAAGTCCGGCCACCATGTCAGCCTCAGCAACCCGGCCACGCTAAGAGCAGTGTTGGCCACCACCGCGCGCAAGCGGCCCGCCGGGGTTTACGACGGTGTGCGCACCACCCTCTACGAGGGCACCATCACTTTCGCGCAACTCCACAAGGCGAACCCGGGCATGCGCATCGGCTTCCGCAGCAGGCCCACCGGCAAGTACGCCTCCTGGAAGGTGTCCTGGCGGTTGTGGATCGGCCGTGACCAGCTCGTCCGCAGAGCATGGAGCGCGTGGCACGACCCGAACGACAGCCCCGACAGGTCCGCCGGAGAGAACCCGTACTACAGCTTCGAGGAGGATCTCCGATTGTCGGACTGGGGGATGAAGGCGGACATCCAACCCCCGCCCGCGGATGAGACGGTTTCGTCGGAGGAGTTGGATGACTGACTCGTACGTCACGCCGGCCACTTGGCCAGTTCCGCGCGACGCGCCCACCTCGCCGACCTGATCATCCCGTCTGCCGTCGTCCCGCCCGCAGGGGAAACGGGCCAGGGCCACGGGTGCCAGATGGAGCGCCTCACTGTACGAACGATCTGGTGCGAGCTGGGCGGCTCGGCCACGATGAGGGCATGACGGAGAACGGATCAGCGCAGCCGCCGACGGCGGGTGGAGGAGCAGGCTTGCGCTTGAGCTGGGCGGCAGTGAGCGCTCTGGCGGGTGCGATTGCCGCCGTGGTCGCGCTGGTCGCCTACCTGGCGCCGCCGGCCCCGCCTCCGCAGTCCCAGCCCGACGCGGTAATCCCCACCCCGGCCGCCTCGCAGTCATCGTCACCAGATCCGGTCACCACCCGGCCCGCACCGCCGACCCCGAGTCCATCGCCTGAGTCCAGCACGCCCCAGCCACCAATGCCAAGCTCCACGCGAGCGGTCGTGGAATCGTCCGCACCGCTGTCAGCGGTCCGGCCCGGCGGCTGCGACGAGGCGGCAGCGGCGCTGACCGCATACCGCCGGGACGCCGGGACCGCCCGCAGCAGCCAGGCAGCCGCGGCCAAGCAGACGTACCTCGACCTGATGGGCGCAGTCCTCGACGCGCAAGGAGTGGTGGGGTCGAAGATCAGTCGGCTGGCCGCCGAATTCCAGGAACTGAACTTCCGCTTGACCGGCATGACCGGCGGCGATCCCAACCAGGTGATCGGGGATATCAATACAGACGTCGCGGAGCTCAACAGGCTGTGCGGATCCATCTGACCTGACGACACGTCACAGCCGAACTGGCGCGCGGAACTTCGGGAACCCGCGTGATCGTGAAGACGACTCTGTTGATCCATCCCGCGCGTGGCCTGTCAAGCTGGTGGGCATGCAGACCGGTTCGGTACGCAGGATTCTGGCCGTCAAGCCGGAAGGTCCGTGGCTGGTGCTCATTAACGGGACCACCTGGAATGTCGAGTCGCGAGACACCGAAATGAACAGGTCCCTCACCTGGTCGAGCATAGGCCTCTTGCCGCTGCTGGAACGGCCTCGGGAGGAAGTGCAGAGGCAAGCCGGGCACGCGCTTGGTCCTGGTGATCCAGACCTCGCCGAGGTCCTGCGCGCGATCATCCAGTGCGCGCTCGCGGGGCCGTCCGAGTATTGGATCTCCCGAGCGCTGCCATGGGTGATCGCGGACGAGGTCGGGCTCTTCGCCGGGTTGCTCAGGGAGATCGCGATCGGGCGGTCCAGTACCCAAGCCACACAGCATGCTGCGAAAAGGCTTCTGAAGCAGAATGTCATTGGTCTACCGAATAGCACCAACGTCGTCGGTAGCTCAGAAGCGTCGCCGAGCGAGGTGCCCGAGCGAGGCAATGAGCGGGCCGGCCCTCGCCGTTGAGCTGAGGGCCGAGCGGCACCAGCTCAACGGCCGAGGTGAATGAACTGCTCGCCGACGCGCCCGTCAGCCGAGCGTCCATTCACCCTTCTGCTGGGCGAAGCCGGAGTTCAACCCAAACTGGAACTTGGCCAGCTTGGCCCCCTCCGGCACCTCGTACACGATCATCCCTTTGCGAGTGTCACCCGTGTTGATCGTCGAAATGCCGCCATAGGACTGCCCCTCGCGCACGTCGAAGTAGGTCGACCGGTACTGCTGCCCCTCACCGTCGATCAGCATCGCACCGTTCGTCGGAGAGTCGTTGTACACCGCCTGCCCGACATTCGAAAGGGTGACCTGCACGGCGACGACCTTGTTGCCTGTCTTCGGCTTCATGAAGTCCTGCGCGGGCGAGGCAGGATTCACCACCTGGTTCACCGTCACCGCCATCTGCAGCCCGGGATCCCGTCCCGCCAAAGTGATCGTCCCACCGACTGCGGCGGTGGGCTGCTCCTGCTGCGCGGGCGGCTCTGTCGGCTGTTGCTGGGCCGGTTCCTGCTGGGCGGTACCATCCTCGACGGCGAGCGGGCCGGACGCGGGCCCGCTGGACGGCAGAACCATATTGGGAGAGTCGGCCTCCGTCACCACGCTCTCACGACTGCTGCCCGCGTCCGAGAACACCACCATCACCACAGCGGCACACCCACCTAACAGCAGCAGCGGGACACCGACCGCGAGCAGCACGATCAGACCCACGTTGCCGCGCTTCGGCGGCGGTGGAGGTGGACTCGTGGGCGGCTGATACCCGTACCCGTACTGCGGAGGCTGCTGAGGCCCACTATGCCGGTAAGACTGCGGTTGCTGGCCATACGGCCCCTGTGGTTGGGACGGGTAGCCCATAAGGCGGCTCCAGAGACGAAGATCCGACTACTTGGGACGTTCCAAAATTCCACTCGGTTGACAGCGAAGCGTGTCCACATCCGGACAGCCCTTCTGGCAAGCGAGAAACGCTGACCTGGGCCGACGCTGGTCGAGTTGCCGCAACTTCCCACGCCTCTCCGCTGATCGCCGTACAAGCCGGGGATAGAACCGTCGGCCGGAGATAGCTCTCACGCTCAGCGGGGCAAAGCCTCGGAGCGGGCGTCATCGTCCCAGGGCGTTCAACGTGGACTGATGCGTCTGGGGGTCGTCCTGGAACCTGCCGGTATGGCTCGAAACTGCAACCCATGGCGATCAATTTAGGAGGGCCTTCGAGGCGGCAGGGAGGACCATATGATCAACTTGTGTCCGATTTCGCGCTTCCTGAAATTCTCGGCCTAGTTGCCCCTGGACTGCTCATCTGCGGCCTCGTCTTGTGGGCGGTGGGCATGATCCGGGCCTTCAGGCAGCGTCGCGTACTCCGATACACCGACCGGTTCAGAGCTGAGGATCTCACCGGGCGTGTCCGTCAGCTCAAGGTCCGCGGACACGAGGAACAAGCAATCCAGCTCGTTCAAGTCGAACTCGGTATGCCGGCGAAAGTGGCCCAATCTTGGGTCAGGTCCATCTGAGGAGCGGGACGTCCTCGAGCGTGAACGCCACCTCCCCAAGCTGCGACCTGAACACCTCGGGAACGTCGCCGACCATGCCCGGCCAGCGACGAAGGTCATCGCTGGCGAATGGCGGGCCCAGCGACTCGTGATCGAAGCCGCGGATGTACACGCCGCCAGGGCAGCGGCAACCGCGTGCACGTTCTTCATGCGGAGATGTCAGCTGCACGACACTGACACTGCAAGCGGCATCCAAGCAGGGTCGTACCACGGTGGATAGATGTTTGGGCTGGAATTAGTCGCCGACCTGGGTGGTTGACGGGAGCGGTGTGACATGTGATTCTCAGCTCAGCGTTCTGGACGCTGGATTCTGTTTTGTGGGTGCGCGGTCGCCGTGCATGATGCGTTGCAGGCTCCAGCGACAGACACCGATTCCGAGAGGTGGCTCTGTCGTGTCTCTGCCCTTTGCTGTCCTGATCACAGTTCTTCCCTGGCTGGTGCTCGGCCTTGTGGCACTCGTGCGTGGGCGCCGAGAGGACATCCCTACCATCATTCGCGCTCTCGCCCGATGGGGGCGCCGTTAACGGCGCGGGGAAGGCCGCAGGCTCTGTCGGGCTGGTCTCCTCACCGCCTATCCCGCCGCCGTCCGCTCACACCGTCCACGACAGCCCCGGCCGGACTCGCTGTCTGGGTGCTCACCAGCGCGGCCCCCTTCGCCCACCTGATCGACTGGGGACGGCCAGGTTTGAGACCACCCGGAAGTCTGGAGCCTCCTGGCACCTGTAAGCCGAACGACGAGCCCCACGGACTCCCCACGTCGCTCGTAGAACCTCAGAGCTGGGGATAACACCGCCTGGCCTTCACAAGGCCATCGAGATCCTCCGAGCCGGCAAGCACACGATTCGGACAACACCCACAAACACCAAAAAAGGCCCTCCCCCCATGTAAGGGAGAGGGCCTCCAACGTGCGGAGGATCGGGGATTTGAACCCCGGATGGGCGGTAAACCCAAACCGCATTAGCAGTGCGGCGCCATAGACCTGACTAGGCGAATCCTCCCGGAAGCCACCGCGGCTCAGCACAGCGTACCGGCCTTCTGGCGAGGCGGCAAAGCGATTGCTCCCCGTGCCTTCACCAAGAGTTATCAACAGCCTGTGGGTAACTCCCTGTGGATGAAGCCCGCCCGGAGTTGGGGCGGGCTTCAGGGTTGTGGATAACCGGGTAACCCAGGCAACCAAACGGAGGGTCAGGCGGCCGGGTTGGCCTCGCCCTCGATCTCGATCTTGATCTTCTTGCCCACCAGGACGCCACCGGTCTCCAGGGCCTGGTTCCAGGTCAGGCCGAAGTCCTCGCGGTCGAACTCCGTGGCGATCGAGAAGCCCCAGACAGCCTGGCCCCAGGGGTTGTTGCCGGCGCCCCCGTACTCGACGGTGAGCTCGACCTCCTTGGTGACCTCACGAATGGTGAGGTCGCCGACGACGGTGAACTCGTCGCCCGAGTGGCTCACGACGCGGGTGCTCCTGAAGGTGATCTTCGGGAACTTGTCGGCGGCCAGGAAGTCGTCGCTGCGCAGGTGGCCGTCGCGGTCCGGGGCGCCGGTGTTGATGGTGCCGGCGTCGATCGTGAGCTCGGCCGTCGAGTCGAGCGGGTTCTCCGCGATCGTGACCGAACCGCTGAAGGTCTCGAAGTGGCCGCGGACCTTGCTGACCATCATGTGCTTGACGACGAAGCCGATGCGGGTGTGCGCTGCGTCGAGGTTGTACGTTCCGGCGGCCGGGATGGTCAGGGATTCCCAGGTGCGGGTGGTCATCAGGGGTCTCCTACGAAAGTTGTGAGGTGGACGTCTGCGGCAACAACTTTCTACACGAGGAATATTCCGCTCGTCAACTATCATCGGTTAGGCTAAGAGCGTGATGAACTTTGACGACTCCCGCTTGACCGCCATCGGACTGCTGACAGAGGTGCACGCCGGGTTGCTCGGCCGCTTTCAGCCCGTGCTGGGCGCCGCGGGGTTGTCGGAGATCGACTTTGAGACGATCATCCGGTTGGCACGTTCCCCTCACCAGCGGTTGCGCATGAGCGACCTCGCGGCGCAGACCGGGCTGTCCACGAGTGGGGTGACCCGGGTCGTGGATCGGCTGGAGCGTGACGGGCTGGTGCGGCGAGAGGCTTGCGCCAGTGACCGGCGGGCGTCGTACGCGGCGCTGACCGATGACGGACGGGAGCGGCTGGAGTCCGTGCTGCCGGAGCATCTGCGCGACATCGAGAGGTGTTTCACCGGACTGCTGGGCACGGATGAGCTGGAGGCGTTCCTGGGAAGCCTGCGGAAGATCAGGGCTGTCGTACGCCCCTGCGCCACGGCCGGCGCCACCGAGGCGATGCAAGCCCCCCAGCGCACCTCTTCATGAGGGAAGCCCCAGCGCGGCCCGGAGCTTCGCCATCGCCCGCGACACCGTGCTCTTGACCGTGCCCACACTGATCCCCAGCGTCTTGGCGATCTCCGGCTCGGTCATGTCCTCGTAGTACCGCAGCACGATGGCGGCCCGCATGCGCTCGGGCAGCTCCCGCAGCGCCTGTTCGAGCGCCTCGTGCACCTCGGAGGAGCCTCCAGGCTCGTGCTCGACCACCTCGGGCAGCTCGTCCGATGGGTACTCCTCCAGCTTCCGCCGCCGCCACTGCGAGATGTTGATGTTGACCATGGCCCGCCGCACGTACCCGTCCAGAGCCCCACGGTCCTCGATGCGATCCCATGCGAGGTACGTCTTGGCCAGCGCGTTCTGCAACAGGTCCTCCGCGTCCAGCGGATGCCCGGTGAGCTGGTGGGCCGCGCGCAGCAGGGCGGGCCCGCGCGTCATGACGTACTCGCGGAACTCGTCTTCCCCACTGGTGGTCTGCTGCATCGTGGCCAGAATCGCAGCCTGATGCCCTTTTAGGCCGGAACCACAATTCAGGTTTCGGCCCGCCGAGGATAAAGGTAGGTCAAGGTCGGTGGCGGTTTGTACGACCGCGTAGGTGAAGGCACTTCCCCGGGGATGCGTATTTTGCTCTCATCTGGGCCACTACGGTGTGGGCCGCCCCCAAGTCATGTGAATCTAGTACCGGACGAGGGAGGGGCGGATGGGGCATCCCAGCGTTGAGCGCCGGCGCGTGCTCGCCGCGGCCGCGCTCGGCCGCGAGAGCGGCGTTCCTGGACCCGAGGCCGGCGGCGAGCGCCTGCGGGCCGTGGCCGGCGAGATCCTGGACGTCAGCCCGCACCTGATCATCATCGAGACCCCCGGCGGCACGGAGGAGCGCCTGGTGATCGCTCCGTGGGCCACCGCGTGGCACGGCGCCGACGCCGCCCCCGCCGACCTGCCCGTGGGCTCCCAGGTGCTGATGCGCGCCCTGCGCGACGGCCGCGTGATCGAACGGATCTGGGCCGACACCACCCGCATCACCGGGACGATCCTGTCCATCCAGGGCCGTAAGGACCTGACGGTCGAGCTCGACTGTGGACCCCACCGGGGCCACCGCACGGTCGTGATCCCGTACCGGGCGTCGGGACGCCTCCAGGTGAGACATCCCAAGTTCGAGCCCGGCTACCTCTTCGACGCGATCGGCGTCAGGCGGGACGGCGCGAGCCTGGCCCTGCTGCCCGCCACCTCCCAGCCTCCGTACCCGGCGCGATCGGTGCCGCCTCCGCCGACGGCGTACGCGGGTCTGCAGTCGCGCATCTCGGGGACGGCCACCTGGTCGGACACGTTCGACGAGGAGGAGCGGGGTGCGGCCTACCCCATGCTGGAACGTGCCGACACCGGCTGCCCGCAGGCCGGCGTGTCGTGCGCGGGCCTGCCGTACCTCGCGGTCGGGTCATTGCTCCAGGTCAGGAACGTGTGTACGGACCGCTCCTCGAACGTGCCCGTGGTGGCGTGCGGGTGCGTGGCCGGGCGGTTCTGCGACCGCTGCGTCGAGTGCGACACCTCGCCGCGCGGGCGGATCGCGGAGTTGTCGCCGTTCTCCTATGTGGAGCTCGGCGGCGAACTGGTCAAAGGATGCTTCAACGCGCAGATCGGATTGGGGTAACGCTCGTGCTGGAATCGCAGCTCCCGCTCCTGATCGTGATGCTCCTCCTCGGTACGACGGCGAAAGTGATCACCGTCGGCTCCGGAGGTGAGCCAGGGTCGTTGTCCAGGCTGGGGCCCGCGGTGCTGGTGCCCGGGCGCATGCAGGCCCCGGCACTGCTGGTGTGCGCGGCGGGTGAGACGGTGCTGGCGGCGGGGCTGCTGCTGACGACGCATCCGCTCTTCCGCTGGGGCACGGTCTGCTTCTTCGCGCTTTCCACGTACGTACTGCTGGAGTTGCGCAGGCGGCGGCCCGACGCGGGTTGTGGTTGCTTCGGCGAGGTGAGCTCGGCGCCGGTCGGACTGCGTTCGATCGGCAGGACGGTCGCGCTGACCGGAATGGCCGGGATGTCGGTGTGGGCGCCGGTGGCGGGGTGGGCGGCCATGGCCCACCCGTCCTGGTACGCGGCCGCCGGGGTGGCCATGCTCGCGATCCTGTCGCCCGAGATCGAGGAGCTGATCGACCGGGTGCGCTACCGCGCCCCCTGCGAGCAGCGCCGCGGCCCCGCCGAGTCCGTCACCCTGTCGAGGCTCAGGTCGAGCGGCACCTGGCGGGCCCACCGGGACGAGCTGGCCTCGGCCGAGCCGTATGACACCTGGCGCGAGCTGTGCTGGCGTTTCTACGCCTTCCGCAACCGCGACGAGGACGACGTCGTCTTCGCCGTCTATCTGAGCGGCCGGCGCCCGGCGGTGCGGATGGCCGTGGTCAGCGCGGAGGACAGCGACTCTCTGACGGAATATACGCCAGTATCGGCCTGACGCTAGAGAGCCCTAGAAAGCTCTCGACAGGCATGGCGATATAGCTCTATTGGGCTGTCTAGCTTCCCCACTAGACAGCCCAATAGAGGTCTAGGGGCGTCGCTCAGATCGGCTGAGCGCGCAGGAACTTCCCGAAGTGCGGCACCGTGAACGCGATCAGCCCGCGCTCGGCGCTGAAGATGAGCCCTTTCTTGATGAGGCTGTCGCGGGCGGGCGAGAGGCTGGACGGTTTGCGCCCGAGCGAGTCGGCCACCTCGGCGGTCGCCACCGGTTCGTCGCCGATCTGCGCCATGGCGTGCATGTAGTCGCGCTCGGCCGGGGTGGCCCGCTCGTAGCGGCTGCCGAAGAACCCGACCGCGAGCTCCTCCTCGGCCTCCGGCGCGGAGACCTTGACGTCTTCGATCGTGATCGGCGTGCGCGGTGCGAGGTCCCAGGCGACCTTGCCGTAGGCCTGCACGAAGTAGGGGTAGCCGTCGGCCGCCTCGTAGAGGGCGTCGAGCGCCTCCTGGGTGAACTCCACCTCTTCCTCACGCGCCGGCAGGATCAGCGCCATGTCGGCCGCCTCCCGGTCGAGCTTGTCGATGCGCGCGTAGCGGAAGAGCCGTTCGGAATAGCTCTTGCTGGCCGACAACACACCCGGCAGGTGCGGCAGCCCGGCGCCCACCACGATCAGCGGCCCGCCCGTCTGCGACAGCTCGTGGCAGGCGGCGCAGAGCGCGGAGACGTCGGCGGCCTGCACGTCCTGCATCTCGTCGATGAACAGCGCGATGCCCACCGCCAGGTCGGTGGCCACGCTCGCCGCGTCGACGAACAGCTCGGTGAGGTCGATCTCCAGGTCGCCCGAGTCGGCGCGCCCGCGGCTGGCCGGCACCTCGATCCCGGGCGACCAGTGGGAGGTGCCCTTGGCCGCGGCCGGATCGCGCATGGCGAACGCCTTGAGCACGCCGAGGAAATCCTCGATGCGCTCGGGCGCGCGGTGGCGCGGAGCCAGCTCGCGGATCGCCATGTGCAGGGCGGCCGCGACGGGCCGCCTGATCGACTGGTCGGGCCGGGCCTCGATCTTGCCCGTGCCCCACAGCCGCTGCATGGCCATGGATTTGAACGTGTTGAGCAGAACGGTCTTGCCGACGCCCCGGAGGCCGGTCACGACCATGCTGCGCTCGGGACGGCCGCGGGCCACCCGCTCCAGCACGACCTCGAACTGCTGGAGCTCGCGATCGCGCCCGGCGAGCTCCGGCGGGCGCTGCCCGGCGCCGGGAGCGTAGGGGTTTCGCACAGGGTCCACGCTCTCGGACTTTATTGCCGGATATAGCGGCCGTCTTAGATTTGGGAAGAAAGTGCTACGGCGTGTCCGGGCAGGGGCCGGCGCGAGCACCGTCATCGGACACACCCCCTCTCACCAGGCCGAACCTCTGTTCGATTGCGGTACCTAGAACTGTAGCGCGGACTCGAACACCTATGCGATGGTTTCGAGTAAAGATCTTTGCAACAGGTCCGGCCGCCCCGAACTTGGCAGCCGTCCCGCCCGCGCAATAGCGTTTCGCCTCATGCGGACCTTCGCGAATGTTCAGGAGCTCAAGGCGGCCGTTGGGGAGACCTTCGGCCCGACCGAGTGGCGCACGGTCACTCAGGACCAGGTCAATCTCTTCGCCGACGCCACCGACGACCACCAGTGGATCCACGTGGACGTGGAGCGGGCCAAGGACGGGCCGTTCGGCGGCACGATCGCGCATGGATACCTGACGCTGTCGTTGTTGCCGTCGTTCATGTTCTCCCTGGTCAAGGTGGAGGGCATCGCGATGGGCGTCAACTACGGCCTCAACAAGGTCCGTTTCCCCAGGCCGGTCCCGGTCGGCGCGCGGATCAGGGCCTCGGGCGAGCTCACCGACGTCAAGGGCACGCCGGCCGGCTACCTGTCCAATCTGAAGGTGACGATCGAGATCGAGGGCGAGCGACGGCCGGCCTGCATCGCCGAGACGCTCAGTCTGTACGTTCCCGCCGAATAACCTCCTCCCGCGTGCAACAGAAGCCCGCGTGACGTGATCCCTGGGTTCGTGGAGGATTTCGACGAGTTCGTCCGGACCCGGGGCGACGCGCTTCTCCGGTACGGCTACGTGCTGGCCGGCAACGCCGAGGACGCGGCCGATCTCGTACAGGAGGCGCTGGCCCGCCTGGGCGACGCCTGGCCGCGCGTGCGCAAGAAGCACGACCCCGAGGGGTTAGGAACTGCTCTCGAATAAGTGTCCATGAGTGTCTTTTAGGTGTCACGAGTGCTGTATGATCTTGT
>NZ_JBHSPA010000002.1:0-15393 GCF_042656245.1 Nonomuraea insulae | reverse complement strand
CTCCGAACTCGAAGTCTGGGGCAGCGCACCCGACAACCCCGGCGGCGGCACCAACCTCGCCATCGGCAAGACCATGACCGAGTCGTCACACGTCCACACCTTCGTGGCCGCCAACGCCAACGACGACAACACCCAGACCTACTGGGAGAGCGGCTCCTACCCCGGCACGCTGACCGCCCAACTCGGCGCCAACGCCGACCTCACCTCCATCACCCTCAAACTGAACCCCGACGGCGCCTGGGGCCGCCGCACCCAGAACATTCAGGTCCTCGGCCGCGAACAGAGCGCCACCGCCTTCACCAACCTCGTCGCCCAGGCCACCTACACCTTCGACCCGGCCACCGGCAACACCGTGACGATCCCGGTCACCGGCAAGGTCGCCGACGTACGCCTGCAGATCACCGCCAACTCCGGCGCCCCCGGCGGACAGATCGCCGAATTCCAGATCTTCGGCGCCCCGGCCGCCAACCCCGACCTGACTGTGTCGAGCCTGACCTCCTCCCCCGCCGCGCCCATCGAGACCGACGCGGTGACGTTGTCGGCCACGGTCGGGAACGGCGGCACCGCGGCTTCCGCGGCGACCTCGGTCAACTTCTACGCCGGCGCCACCAAGGTCGGCACCGCCGCCGTGGGCGCGCTGGCCGCCGGAGCCTCCACCACCGTGTCGGCGAACATCGGGGCGAGGGACGCGGGGACGTACCAGCTCTCGGCCAAGGTGGATGAGGACAACAAGGTCATCGAGCAGAACGAGGCCAACAACGCCACCACAGGCACTCTGACCGTGAAGCCTGTTGACACGGCCGACCTGATCGCCTCCCCCGTCGCCTGGACGCCGGGCAACCCGGCCGCGGGCAACACGGTGACGTTCTCGGTCGCGATCAAGAACCAGGGCAGCGTGGCCTCCAGCGGCGGCTCCCACGGCATCACGCTCACCGTCACCAACGATTCGGGCACCGTCGTCAGGACGCTGACCGGCTCGGCGAGCGGCGCGATCGCCGCCGGCGCCACCACCACCGCGGTCGGTCTCGGGACGTGGACGGCGGCCAACGGCAAGTACACGGTCAAGACCGTGCTCGCCGACGACGCCAACGAGCTGCCGGTCAAGCGGGCCAACAACACCAGCACGCTGCCGCTGTTCATCGGGCGCGGCGCGAGCATGCCGTACGACACCTATGAGGCGGAGGACGCCACGATCGGCGGCGGCGCGGCCCGCGTCGGCCCCAGCAGGGACATCGGCACGATCGCCGGCGAGGCGTCGGGACGGCGCGCGGTCACGCTGAACCAGACCGGCGCGTACGTCGAGTTCACCGCGAGGGCGGCCACGAACAGCCTGGTCACCCGCTTCTCGATGCCCGACGCCGCGGGCGGCGGGGGCATCAACTCCACCCTGAACGTCTACGTCGACGGCCAGTTCCTCAAGGCCATCAACCTCACCTCTCGCTACGCCTGGTTGTACGGCGCCGAGGCGAGCCCGAACAACAACCCGGGTTCAGGCCCGTCCAGGCACATCTACGACGAGGCGAACCTGCTGCTCGGCACCACCGTCCAGCAGGGCAGCAAGATCAGGCTGCAGAAGGACGCGGCCAACGCCTCGACGTACGCGATCGACTTCGTGGACTTCGAGCAGGCCACCCAGATCGCGAACCCGGACCCGGCGAAGTACGCCGTACCGGCTGGATTCTCGCACCAGGACGTGCAGAACGCGCTGGACAAGGCCCGCATGGACGCCAACCTGACCGGCGTCTACCTGCCCGCCGGCGACTACCAGACCAGCAGCAAGTTCCAGGTGTACGGCAAGACGATCAAGGTGGTCGGCGCCGGACCCTGGTTCTCCCGCTTCTACGCCCCCTCGGGGCAGCAGAACACCGACATCGGCTTCCGCGCGGACGCCACGGCCAACGGCTCGTCGTTCGCGGGCTTCGCCTACTTCGGCAACTACGTCGAGCGCATCGACGGCCCCGGCAAGGTGTTCGACTTCAACAACGTGGCGAACATGACGGTCGACAACGTCTGGATCGAGCACCAGATCTGCATGTTGTGGGGCTCGAACACCGACAACATGACACTCAAGAACTCGCGGATCAGGAACATCTTCGCCGACGGCCTGAACATGACCAACGGCAGCACCGGCAACCACGTCACCAACATCGAGACCAGGTCCACGGGCGACGACAGCTTCGCGCTGTTCTCGGCCATCGACAACAACTCGGGCGAGCAGACCGGCAACGTCTTCGAGAACCTGACCTCGCTGCTGACCTGGCGCGCGGCGGGCCTGGCGGTGTACGGCGGCTACAACAACACCTTCAAGAACATCTACATCGCGGACACGCTGGTGTACTCGGGCGTCACGATCAGCTCGCTGGACTTCGGCATCCCGATGCTCGGCTTCGGCGCCAGCCCGCCCACGACGTTCGACAACATCTCGCTGGTCAGGGCGGGCGGTCACTTCTGGGGACAGCAGACGTTCCCGGCGATGTGGCTGTTCTCCTCCTCCAAGGTGTTCCAGGGCATCAGGATCAGCAACCTGGACATCGTGGACCCGACGTACAGCGGGATCATGTTCCAGACCGGCTACTCCAGCCCGTCCACCCCGCTGAACCCGGTCAAGGACACGATCCTGACGAACGTGTCCATCAGCGGGGCGCAGAAGAGCGGTGACGCCTTCGACGCCAAGTCCGGGTTCGGCATCTGGGTGAACGAGCTGCCCGAGCCCGGTCAGGGCCCGGCGGTCGGATCGGCCACGATCAACAACCTCACGTTCAGCAACAACGCCCAGAACATCAAGAACACGACCTCGACCTTCACGCTCACCGTGAACTAGAGCTCGTCCCTGGTGGGCAACCCCTGCCAGTCGCTCACGCTGGTCACCGCGGCGGCGCTCAGCAGCGCCCCGCGGTGCAGGCGTTCCTGGGGAATGAGGCCGTCGAGGGCGGCGCTGATGTAGCCGGCCGCGAACGCCTCCCCCGCGCCCGCCGTGTCCACGACGGGCACCTGCCACCCCTGCACGTCGTACCGCATGCGATCGGACCGCACGCTGGCGCCCTTCGCCCCGCGGTCCACCACGACCTCCCGCTCGGGCGTGAGGGCGGGCTTGACCAGGTCGAGCTCGTCCTGGCGGAGGAAGAGCAGATGGGAGTCGCAGGCCAGCTCGCTGAGCACCTCCTCGGCCTCACGTACCGACGGCCACAGCTCGGGGACGTACTCGACGGAGAAGGAGATCATCACATCGGCGTTCCTGGCCGCGCTCACGGCGGCGCGCACGGCGTCCTGCGCGTCCCTGCCCAGGCCCGCCGTGACGCCCGTGACGTGCAACATCTTCGCGGCGGCGATCCGGTCGATCGGCACGTTCCCCGGCGCGATCAGCGAGCCCGCCGAGCCGGTGCGGTAGTGCGTCGCCCTGGGCTCGCGCGCCACCCGCGACTCCCGCAGGACCAGCCCGGTGCGCACGCCTCCGGCCACCCGCACGTCCTCGACGTCCACGCCCTCGCCCCGCAGGACGGTCAGCGCTCTGGCGCCCAGTTCGTCGTCGCCCACCTTGCCCAGGTACGCGGCGGAGTGCCCGAGCCGGGCCAGCGCGAGGGCCAGCGTAAACTCCGGTCCGCAGACGTCGAGCCTGGCCTCGCTCTCATGGCGGACCCGGCCGCTGGAGACGACCCCCAGCGGCTCACCCAGCGTGTAGACGTCCGTCATGGGCCAGACTGTAGTCGGTCATAGTCGCCCAAATCACATTTTCCTGCATCAGCCCTGGTTAAACCCGTGATCAAATATTTTCTGTAACTTTAGCCAACCTTTTCCTCATCCCGTGCCTCAAAGTAGTAGAGGGAGTCGGCAACCCCGAGCCGGCTCTTACGTCAATACGGGGAGAGGAATCAGCACCCTCATGAAAAAGATCCAAGTAGGTATCCTTTCCGCTCTTGTGGGCGGCGCGATGCTGGTGTCGGGCGCAGGAGCCGCCTCGGCTTCGGCCACGAGGCACGACACCCAGCTCAAGATCCGTGACATCAGCCCGAACCCCGTCGTCGTCAAGGGCGACGCCGAGACCAAGGCGTACTTCGACGTCGGCGCCAGCGACGACGTCAAGAAGGTCGAGCTCAGCGTGGCGCCCGCGGACAACGGGTTCCGCACGATGAGGACCAAGGACGTCCAGGACCTCAACGGCTGGCGCTGGGCCATCGGCTTCAACGCCAACGACCCTGACGGCCGCTGGAAGGCCACCGCCGTGGCGTTCGACAGCGCCGGCAAGGAGATCGCCAAGGACGAGGCGTTCTTCGCGCTCGAGATCGAGAAGGGCAAGGCCGAGACGCGCATCTCGCGCTTCAGCGCCGACCCCTCCAAGGTCCGTAAGGGCCGGTCGATCTACTTCGAGGGCCGCCTGCTGGCCGACGACGACGGTTGGGAGGGCGTCCGCGGCGAGCGTGTGAACGTCTACTACCGCGCGAACGGCTCCAGCGCCTGGAAGTGGGTCGCCTCCGACCGTACCTCGCGTGGCGGCAAGTTCGAGGCCAAGACCAAGGCCTACAGGAGCGGCACGTTCCGCGCCGTCTACAGCGGTGACGACGAGCTCGAGGGCTCCAAGAGCCGCACGGACTACGTGCGCGTCTACTCCTGGCGTCACTGATTCACCTCGCTGAGGGCTCGGCCATGGCCATGGCCGGGCCCTCCGGCATTCCCGGAGTTCTTTACCTTCCGAAGGTTTATCGATCACGCAATCGCGCAATGGACAGTCCCATTGTGTTGATCGATCCCCCTGAGGAGTTCCCATATGCCGCACCCTGTGATCGCCCTCATTCTGAGCGTGACGAGCACCCTGGGGACGGCACCTTCACCCGGACTGTCCGTAAGCTACGAGAATCCCGGCTCACCCCGCGCCGAACAGGCCAGGCGGCTGCTGAAGGACAGCGACGCGCTGAAGACCAAGATCAAGCTGCCCGAGGAGATCAAGGTCGTCGCGCGCGACTGCGACTCACCCTCGGCCACCTGGGACCACGACAAGCGCGAGATCACGATCTGCTACTCGCTGGTCAGCGAGATCCGCTCCACGGTCAAGGGCATCTCCCAGACCGAGGAGAGCGATGAGAAGGCCACGAAGGCCCGGCTGAACGGCGCGCTCACCATGCTGTTCCACCACGAGCTCGGCCACGCCCTGACCACGCTCGACGGCATGACCGACAGCCACGCCCAGGCCGACCAGTTCGCGGCGCTGACACTGGCCGCCGACAGGCCCAAGCGCGTGGTGGCCGCCGCCGAGGCCCGCCACCTGCTGGCCGGCCACGCCGGCATCGACCACCTGTCGGGCATGGAGGAGTCGGCCACGTTCGCCTGCCTGCTCTACGGCTCCGACCCCGCCAAGTACGGCAGGATCGCCCAGGGCGGCTGGGTTCCTGCCGATCGGGCGCCGTCCTGCGCCGGCGAGTACAACCGGGTCAAGTCGGCCATCGGGGACAAGGCCGTGAAAGTCGGCACCTGACGGGTAGCGTCCGAAGTATGGCCGAGGACCTGCTCAAAGACTTCAACCCGTTCGACATCTTCGACGCCGAGGCCGTCAGGCTCGACTGGCACTTCGCCGGACTCGACGAGGCCGGCTGGCAGCGGCCCTCCCGGTGCGAGGGCTGGTCGGTCCGCGACGTGCTGGCGCATCTGGCGGGCGAGGAGCTGTACAACCACGCCTGCCTCGACGGGACCGTGGACGACCTGATGGACCGGCTGGCCTCCGTAGGGGTGAGCGGGTTCGTCGACTTCAACGAGTGGTGTGTACGCGAGCGCCGGGACCTGCCGGTCGAAGAGGTGCTGGCCGAGTGGCGTACCCAGAACGGCGAGACCCGGCACCGCATGCGCGCGCTCGGCCGCGACGGCACCCTCGCCACGATGGCCGGGCCCTACCCGGTGGGGCTGCAGACCTTCCACTACGACTCCGAGTACGCCACCCACGCCGACGACGTGTACGCGCACGTCTCCGACGCCGAGGCGGACGGCAGGACGTTGTGGCGGGTCGCGGTGGGCCGGTTCGTGCTGGCCGAGCAGGACTCGAAGGTCCAGGTGGAGCAGACCGCCGACCAGATCTGGGTGGCGCTCGACGGGACCAGCGCCGCGCTGTCGTACCCGGAGTTCGTCGAGGCCACGGTGGGCCGTCTGCCCGCCTCCCACGGCCTCGACCCGCGTATCGCCTCGGCTCTGAGGTGCCTGGCCTGAGAGGGGCTGACCGTGTGGCTGCGTAACCGCCAGGGCACCGAACCCGTGACCGCCCGCAGCCCGGTGCGTGTCCGCCGCATCCTGTCCGCCGTCGCGCTCGTGCTCGGCGTCGCCGCTGCGGTGTTCTTCGTCGTGCTCGCGGCGCGGACGGGCGAGGAGGTGTGGCGCTGGGAGGCCGCCATCGCCGCCGCGGTGGCCATCGTCGCCGCCGTCGACCTCCTGGTGCTACGTCACCGCCGCTGACGTGGCTGAGCGCGGCTCACGTGCTTGGATGCGGCTCACGTGCATGGGTGCGGCTCATGTGGTCAGAACCGCGACCAGCAGCAGCATGATCACCAGGGCTCCGACCCAGAAGATCACCCACACGTGGCGCAGAACCCACATGCGCAGTCGCTCGCCGGGCTCCCGAGCGAAGCCCTCGCCGCCCGCCTCGATCTTGTTGATCGCCGCGACGCGCCTGGCCAGTTCGGGATCGTCTCGTTCCAGGGCGCGCTCGATCTCGGCGAGGATACGGCGCTCCCTTCCAGAGAGACTCATCTCACCACCACTGGTCTCTACGCCGGGTGACCACCTTTTACCCACCGGTAGCTCCGGCATACCCGGCCCCTGAGAGCGAGCCGAGCGACGACACCACGTATCGTGACCGAAGCTCACGATAATGAGAGGATGCCGACACCGCGACAGCGCTACCGCGAGCAGGTCAGACGCGAGATCAAGCAGGTCGCGCTCGCTCAGATCGGCGACGGCGGGGCTTCGACCCTGAGCCTGAACGCGGTGGCCAGGCACCTGGGGATGACCGGTCCCGCCATCTACAAGTATTTCGACAGCCGCGACAGCCTGCTCGCCGAGCTGATCCTCGACGGGTTCGGGGAGGTGGCGGCGGCCGTACGGACGGGAGTCTCGGAGGGCGAGCCGCGTGCGCGGCTGCACGCGCTGGCCAGGGCCTTCCACTCCTGGGTCGTGGCGCATCCACATCTGTTCCAACTGCTGGCCGGGACGTCGCCGGAGAGCGTTCAGAGGGCCAGGGACGTGCTCGGGCCGTTCCTGCCGGTGTTCGGGCAGGGGCGTTGCGGGGCGGCGGCCGGGCCGCTGCGGGAGGAGATGCGGCGCTGGGCGGAGGAGACGCCGGCGGTGGCCGAATGGGTCCGTGCGTACGCGCCCGACGCCGACCCCGCCACCGCGCTGACCGGCACCGTCATGGTGTGGGCGCGGCTTCAGGGAGTGGTGAGCCTGGAGGTGCAGGGCCAGTTCACCGGGATGGGACACCGCGCGACGACGTTGCTGACCGCCGAGATGGAATCGCTGGCCGACATGATGGGCCTCTAATGCGGGAACGCCTTGGGCGGGCGCGGTGTGATCTCCTCGCGGAAGTCCTCGATGACGGAGACGACCTGCCGCATCAGCACGGTGTCGGCCAGGCGGTCGAGATAGAGCGAGCGCCGGGCCAGCGCGTCCAGGTCCACGGCGAAATAGATGGACATCAGAGGATTGATGAACAGCTCGCTCCCCCGCGTCCTGTCGGTGAACCGCACGTTCCCGAACTCGCCGCGCACGGCCGCCGCGATCGAGCCGTTGACGATGCTGGGGTAGGCGGGCATCTCCGCCTGGGCGCAGGCGACGGCGTCCAGATAGAGCGCGCCCGCCCTGGTGGCCTGGGAGACCGAGAACGCCCCCAGGTAGGCGCCCTCGCGCTCCAGAGCGGCCAGATTCTCCAGCACCTGTACGTGGTTGACGCCGTGATAGGCGTCCACCCCGAAGCCCAGGCAGGCCACGATCTTGTCGGGGATCCGGAGCGCGTGCACGGCGGCCAGGCTGGTCATGTCGTCGGCCGGGGTGCCCAGGCCGGCCTCGTCGCCGCGCATGAGGATGTCGGTGCCACCGTCCACCAGGACGACCGCGTCGAGATCCAGGTGCTCGGCCAGCTTGGCGTACGCCTCGCGCAACGGCCGCACGCCGACCTTGGGGAAGGCGTACACCGTGGAGGGCTGCCCGTGATCGTCGAGCCAGCGGGCCAGGCAGCCCTCGGGGAAGTACCAGTCGCGGGCCTCGGTGTCCGGGCGGATCTCGGCGACGTCCTCATGCAGCCAGACGTCGAGATCGAGGGCGTCGAGGTGGCTGAACGACAGGTTCGCCAGGTGCACCTCCTTGCCCGCTTCCCGGAGGGTCAGGGCGAGGGGTAACCCGGCGTAGACGTCGGAGCCCCCGCCCGCGCCGGCGACGAGGATCCGGCTGGAACGCTCAAGCCGGGCGGACAGGGGCGAGTCGAACACGCGTCAGATCTTGCCGTATTTCTTGTTGAACCGCTGGACCCTTCCCTCGGTGTCGAGGATGCGACCACGGCCCGTGTAGAAGGGGTGACTGGCGGACGACACGTCCACGTCGACGACCGGGTACGTCCTGCCGTCCGCCCACTCGATCGTCCTGTCACTGGTCAGGGTCGAGCGGGTGAGGAAGGCGAAGTCGACGCTCGGGTCACGGAAGACGACCGGCCGGTAGGTGGGGTGCAGGTTCTTCTTCATGGCCCGTGCAACCATGTGACAACGGTTTTCATTCCCTGGCTTCCGGATCCAGTCCGAGCACGGTACGGCCCCCGTCCACGGGGATCGTGGCGCCGTTGACGAAGGCGGCGTCGGACGACAGGAGGTGCACGATGACGGAGGCGACCTCCGCGGCCGTGGCGACGCGGCCCAGGGGATGCAGCCTGGCCAGCTCGGGAGTCAGGCGCTCCTCATATCGTTCCGTGGCCACCGAGCCGGGGGCCACGGCGTTGACCCGGATGCCGCGCCTGCCGTACTCCACGGCCAGCGCTCTGGTCAGTCCCTCCGTGGCGGCCTTGGCGGTGGAGTAGGGGAGGCTGCCGGGGACGGCCCTGGTGGCCTGGTGGGAGGTGACGTTCACGATCGCGCCGGGGGTGCCGGCCGCCAGGAAATGGCGTACGGCGGTGGCGCAACCCACCACGGCCAGGTCCAGATTGGCCGCGATCAGCGCTCTGATCTCGGAGATCGGGGACGAATGCACGGAGGCGTCCTTGAACACGGCGGCGTTGTTGACCCAGCCCGCCAGCGGCGCCGCCTCCTGGGCCAGGTCGGCGGCCCAGGCCGCGACCTCCTCGTCGGCCGCGTCGCCGATCACCGGCACGACCCGGCCGCCGGCCCAGGCCAGGGCGCCGGGGTCGCGTTCGACCGCCACGACGGTGTCCTTCTCGCCGTCGTGGAGGAGCCGCTCGATCACCGCCCTTCCGATGCCACGTCCGCCGCCGGTCACCACGTACGAAAAGCTCATGTTTCCGACGCTACTTCGCTCATGAAGTGATCTGTATCACCGTATTTCCGGCTAGTGACCGGGAACGAAACAAGGGTGATCGCCACAGCACCTCCCGCACGCATGATCGGCGCACTCGCGATCACGCAGACCGCCGGGTACGGCATCCTCTACTACGCCTTCTCCGTGTTCATCCCGCCGATGTCGCGCGACCTGCACACCGGCGTCGCCCAGCTCACCGGCGCGATCACGCTGTCGGTGCTGGTGTCGGGCCTGGTGGCGCCGCTCATCGGCCGCTGGCTGGACCGGCACGGCGGGCGCGGGCTGATGACCGTGGGATCCCTCCTGGGCGCGCTGGCGGTGCTGGCCTGGTCGCAGGTGCGGTCGGTGGCGCAGCTCTACCTCGTCTGCGGGGTGCTGGGGCTGGCGTCGTCGATGGTGCTGTACGAGGCGGCGTTCGCGGTCATCGTGGCCTGGTTCGACGCGGCCAGGCGGGCGCGGGCGCTGCTGGCGGTGACGGTGGTGGCGGGGTTCGCCTCCAGCATCTTCCTGCCGCTGACGGGGTTCCTCGTGGAGCTGTACGGGTGGCGTACCGCGCTGGTCATCCTGGCCGCCGGGTACGCCCTGACCGCCGTGCCGCTGCACCTGCTGGCCGTGCGCGACCGGGGGACGCCGCCGCACGCGGGCCGGCGGGAGATCGTGGGGTCGGCGCTGCGCGAGCGGCCGTTCTGGCTGCTGGCGGCGGCCTTCCTGACCCAGACGGGCGCGGTGGCGGTCATGGGGGTGCTGCTGGTGACGTACCTGATCACGCTCGGGCACTCACCGGTGTTCGCCGCCAGCGTGGCCGGGCTGCTCGGCGTGCTGTCGGTGACCGGGCGGCTGGTGACCACCGGGCTCCAGGGGCGCTGGCCGGTGGCGCTGATCACGGCGGTCATGTTCGGCTTACAGGGTCTGGCGGCCGTGCTCCTGCCGCTGGTCGGGCGGAGCGGGGTGGGGGCGGTCGTGGCGGTGGTGCTGTTCGGGCTGGGGTTCGGGGTGGCCACGATCGCGCGTCCCGCGCTGCTGGCCGACCGGTACGGCACGGCCGCGTACGCGTCGCTGAGCGGGGCGCTCGCCCTGCCGATCACCGCGGCCAAGGCCGTCGCGCCGCTGCTCGCCGCCGGGATCGCGCACTTCGCCGGGTATCCGACGGTGATGGGGGCGGTGGCGGTGGCGTGCGTGCTCGGGGCGTTGTCGCTGGTGGTCTACGATCGCGCCGACGGGGGTACGGAGGGGGCTGTGACGTGAGTACGGTAGACGTACCGGCCTGCTCCGCCATCGGCATCCGCCATCGGCGGAACTGACGATTCGTTCACCCGCGAACACGTAAGGTAGCCGCATGGATACCCCCACCGACGTTCTGCACCGCGTGTTCGGCTACGACTCGTTCCGGGAGGGCCAGCAAGAGATCATCGATCATGTCGTGGCCGGCGGCGACGCGCTCGTGCTGATGCCCACCGGTGGCGGCAAGTCGCTCTGCTACCAGATCCCCGCTCTGGTGCGCCGCGGTGTGGGGGTGGTCATCTCACCCCTGATCGCGCTGATGCAGGACCAGGTCGACGCGCTGCGGGCGCTCGGCGTGCGGGCGGGGTTCCTCAACTCCACGCAGGACTTCGACGAGCGGCAACTCGTGGAGTCCGAGTTCCTGGCCGGAGAGCTCGACCTGCTCTATCTCGCCCCCGAGCGGCTGCGCGTGGACGCCACGCTGCGGCTGCTGGCCAAGGGCGAGATCTCGGTGTTCGCCATCGACGAGGCCCACTGTGTGGCGCAGTGGGGGCACGACTTCCGCCCCGACTACCTGGAGCTGTCCAGGCTGCACGAGTTGTGGCCCGAGGTGCCACGCATCGCGCTGACCGCCACCGCCACCCCGGCCACGCACGCCGAGATCTCCACCAGACTCGGCCTCGACCAGGCCCGCCACTTCGTGGCCAGCTTCGACCGGCCCAACATCCAATACCGCATCGCCCCGAAGAACGAGCCCAAACGGCAGCTCCTCGACTTCCTGCGCACCGAGCACCCCGACGAGTCCGGCATCGTCTACTGCATGTCGCGCTCCTCGGTCGACAAGATCGCCGAGTTCCTGGTGGACAACGGGATCGCGGCGGTGCCCTACCACGCGGGGCTCGACGCCCGCACCCGCGCCCTGCACCAGTCCCGCTTCCTGCGCGAGGAGGGGCTGACCGTGGTCGCCACGATCGCGTTCGGCATGGGCATCGACAAGCCCGACGTGCGCTTCGTGGCCCACCTCGACCTGCCCAAGTCCCTGGAGGGCTACTACCAGGAGACCGGCCGCGCGGGCCGCGACGGGCTGCCGGCCACCGCCTGGATGGCCTACGGGCTGCACGACGTGGTGCAACACCGGCGCATGGCCATGGAGGGCGACGACGCCCACCGCCGACGGCAGGTGAACCACCTCGACGCGATGCTGGCCCTCTGCGAGACCGTCGGGTGCCGCCGGACGATGCTGCTCGACTACTTCGGGCAGAAGGGCTCGCAGCCCTGCGGCAACTGCGACACCTGCCAGACGCCTCCCTCCTCGTGGGACGGCACGGTCCCCGCCCAGAAGGTGCTCTCCACGGTGCTGCGGCTGGCGCGGGAGCGGCGGCAGAAGTTCGGGGTGGGCCAGGTGGTGGACATCCTGCTCGGCAAGAAGACCGCCAAGGTG
Organism: Nonomuraea insulae; assembly: GCF_042656245.1. NCBI lineage: Bacteria > Bacillati > Actinomycetota > Actinomycetes > Streptosporangiales > Streptosporangiaceae > Nonomuraea > Nonomuraea insulae. The sequence continues at coordinate 3,239 of NZ_JBHSPA010000002.1, read as the reverse complement.
CTGCAACACGGGCACGAGACGTTGAAGGTCTTCGGGGTGGGGGCCGACCTGGGCAACACGGAGTGGCACGGGGTGGTCCGCCAACTCCTGGCCCAGGGCCTGCTGGCGGTGGAGTCCGACCACGGCACCCTGGTGCTGACCGACGAAAGTGCGGCCGTGCTCCGCGGCCAGCGCGAGGTCCCGCTCCGGCGCGACACCCTCCTGCGCCCGGCCCGCACCAAGACGGCCACCAGCGGCGGGAAGTCCACCCCGGCCGCCGTGGAGCTACCCGCGGAGGCCGCCCCCGTCTTCGAACGACTGCGGTCGTGGCGCGGGGCCGTCGCCAAGGAGCAGGGGGTGCCCGCCTACGTCATCTTCCACGACGCGACCCTGCGGGAGATCGCGACGATGATGCCGTCGTCGCTGGCGGAGTTGAGCAACGTGAACGGCGTCGGGGAGAACAAGCTGGCCAAGTATGGGGAGCAGGTCCTGGAAACCCTCCAGGAAGACGACCCCACATCCTGACCGCCGCAACCGCCCACTCCTGCGCCCCGCACACAGCCCTCACCGCACTCGTCGCCGACCCCCAGAACGCCACGATCCGGCGGGGACGTGTGCACCCTCGAGGACGAACCGGCCAGCCACCGGATCACCCGACGGCAAGGCCGCCGTACGGACACAGGTGCATCGCACCGACCTGGAGGTTGGGAGGAATGCGACCACGCCACCACAGGGATCGTCCAGCTCGACGGCGCACCCAGCGCACTTCGGCACAAGCGCGCGGAAGGCTGCTTGATGCCGTGAACCGGGTGCGGAGCGGATGCCCGGCACCGCGAAGGTGCCTGAGGAGCGCGCCGACGTGGGGCGGCTGCCTGGTGCCGCGAAGACGCCTGGAGAGCGCGCTGGCGGTGGGCGGGGCGGGGCGGGGCCTGGCGTTGGGGCGGCGTGGCGGAGGGGCCTTAGGGCGGTGGAACGGCATGGCCGTGGAACGACGTGGCGGAAGGGTCTTTGGGCGGAGGGGGCGGCGTGGTGGTGACGACGGCCGCACGAAGAACGGTCGTCGCCACCACGTTGGTCGGCCTGTCCGCGGCCATCTCGTGCGCCGCCTCGCGGACTGGGCCGAACGAGTTTCGATCCCCTGGCACGGCGTGGTCTGCGTGGATGTCAGTTACCGATCTTCTCACCGTATCGACCGTTACGCCGCGTGTTCGCTGAGAGCCATGCCCCGGGGTCGGTGGTCTGACTTTGTCGTACAGGATGATCGTACGACGTGCGGGCCGCCAATGCAGGGCCGGGCGGGGGCCCAGTCGCGGCCGAACCAGTAAGGACGGCGGCTCACCCGCAGCTGGACCAGCCCGGACGGCGGGCTCAGGCGCAAGCGAACCGGTCCAGCCAGCGCCTCAGGCACAGACGAACCAGCCCAGGCAGCGGACCCCCACCACAGGCAACCCAGTCTGGGCAGCGGACCCAGCCGCAGGCGAACCCAGTCTGGGCAGTGGCTCGGGTGGGGCGGACCGGTTCAGCCGGCAGGCTCAGGCACAGGCGGACCAGTCCGGGCAGCGGGCCCAGCCGCAGGCGAACCCAGTCTGGGCAGTGGCTCGGGTGGGGCGGACTGGTCAGGCGGCGGGCTCAGGCGCAGGCGGACCAGTCCGGACGGCGTCCGAGGTAGGCGAGGAGGTGGTCCTGGGCGGGGGCGTATGCGGGCACGGTCACTGGTGGGGCGAACCTGGTGGGGCGGTCTTCCCTTGTGACGAACAGGAGGGTCAGGTCGAGCAGTTCCTCGGCCAGGAGTGGTGGGATCGGGCGGCGTTCACCGCAGGATCTGGCCACGTCCCAGCCGTGTACGGCGATCTCGATGGCGCCGACGGCGGCCACCATCGGGCTCGTCAGGTGGCGGTCGTTCACGGAGACGAGCTCGCCGCTGATCATGGCGGCCCACCGGCCGAGCACGTCCGTGGCGGTGTCCCTGACCAGGAGGGCCGGGTTGTTGTCCGAGACCACGTGGGCCTGCTGCAGCACAGGGTTCAAGCTGCTGACGCCGCTCGCCAGAATCCGCTGCCCGCCGATCCCCCAACCCCCGATACCCCCCACAGAAGGTCCCTGCCCTCCGATCCCCTGCTCGCCGATACCCCCCACGGAAGATCGCTGCCCTCCGATCCCCCGACCGCCCATATCCCCCACAGAAGATCCCTGCCCTCCGATCCCCCGACCGCCGGTGCGGCGCACGGAAGCCTGCTGTGCGGCCGCTTCGGTGGTGCTGATGTGTCCTCCGAGGGGATTCGGTGGGGCCGCCTCCGAACCACCGGCACGCCGTGCAGACCGTTGCGACGCATCCGCTTCCGGACCGCCGACGCCTTCTGCGGAGGGTGCGTCGGGTCCAGGGGGCGGTTGCGTTGTGATGTGGCCGGTGGCGGCTTCGTTCAGGGTTTGGAGGGAGTCGTGAAGGTGGTCCAGCAACTGCTGGAGGTTCCAGTCCGCGCAGGGTGTGGGGCGGCAGAGTGCGGCCGGGGTTACGACGCGCAGGCTGCCGAGTGCGTAGTGGATGGCCCGTTCCAGCAGCGCCACGCCCGCCGCCAGCGCCCGTTCGTGCTCGCCCATATCGCCTCCTCATGGATGAAGACCCACGGCGAGATGAAAAATCATCGCTCTGGGAAGCGTTTCTGCGAAGGAGACGCGGGTGTGGTCACCAAGAGGGCCGTACGGGGCAGCGGTTGGGGGACATTGATCCATAGAGGGCTGTACGGGGCAGCGGTTGCGGGACGTTGATCCATAGAGGGTCGCGCGGGGCAGTGGCTGCGGGGGCGCTGAGCTTGGGAACCTTCCGTCTGGGACCGGAGTAGTGGGGGTGGAGGTTTCTTGATGGGATGGATGATGCGGGGCTCGCGTGGGCCGATGGTGACGCCGGTGTTCGTTCTGGCGTTGGTGGGGGCTTCGGCGGCGGTCGGTGGGTGCGCGGATACGGTCGTGAGCCCAAAGACGAGCTCAGAAATGGGTGATGGGACAAGCGCGAGCACAGCGACGGCGGCGGGGACGAGCGCGAGCCCGAAGACGGCTGCGGGGACGAGCGTGAGTCCGACTCCTGCCAGCCCGAGCCCGAGTGTCACCGGGGTGGGATGCCATGGCACTCCGGTGTTTCTGACGGATGGGTTTCCGGAGGTGCGGGGGACGGCTCGGGATGCGGAGTTGTGGGGGTTAGGAATTGCTCTCGAATAAGTGTCCATGAGTGTCTTTTAGGTGTCACGAGTGCTGTATGATCTTGT
>NZ_JBHSPA010000001.1:51799-82468 GCF_042656245.1 Nonomuraea insulae | reverse complement strand
GGACGGTTCAGCACGGCAACCTACGCTCGTTCCCTTTTACACCGCATCTCGGACGCGACCGCGGAGCGAGGGCTGCGGAACAAGCACGGCTTCGGCGTCAAAGCAGACGGGTTGGACCTGTATGGCGATGATCTGAACTCGGCGGACTCGCAAGCGTGGTCGGAGGGCGAACGCCGCCGCGGCTACCCACGGTTTGAGGAGTGCGTGGGGCAGCACAAGAACTGCGCGAACTGCCCGAAGGCTGCCCTGCTCTGGTACGGCAAAGTCCTGACCCGACTCACCGGAGCACGACAGCGACTCTACCAACCGCGCCTTTTCGATCAGAGCGAGGAGGCGGCGGCATGACGCAGGGTGCAAGAGGCCGACTGCGGACGCTGCTGGCCGATTCGGGGCCGGTGACAGTGCTGGCGGTGATCGCGGCGGTGGGGTCGTTCGACCACATCTCGGCCCTGGCGGCGAAGTACGGGCAGCACGGTTGGCGGTCCTGGGCGGTGGCGGTCTGCATTGACCTGGTGTGTGTGATGGCCGCGCGGGAGATCCAGCGGGACAAGCGCACCGGGCGCCGCCGTCACGGGTTGTTGTCGTGGCCGTCGCTGGTGCTGGCGGGCGGGATCGTGTTGACGCTGGCGGCGAACCTGGCCGAGGCTCCGCGCTCGGCGTGGGGCTGGGTGCTGGCGGCCACGCCTGCGAGTGCGTTCCTGATCGCCATGTCGATGATCGAACGCCGCGCGGGACACCACACCGAGGATCGCGAGAGTCGCGAGCGGGTGGGTCTGGTCTGGGAAGAGTCGGCGGACGCGGGCGAGAACGAGGTGCCTCGACAGACCGAGCGAGCACACGCAGACCGCATCGTCGAGCAACCGGCCGGCCGACCGGAGTTGGAGTCGAGTCACCCGGCGCGAGAGCAGGCCGTGGACGCGGCACCTGCGGCTGTCGAGCACGAGCAAGCCTCGCCGCCGCCTGCGCTGCTGGCATACGCGCAACGCCTGGCGGGTGAACATCGCACCGCGCATAACCGGCCGATCACGGCAGAGGTGCTGCGGGCTCGCATGCACATCGCGCCGGAACTGGCCGCGAACCTGATCGCTCATCTGGAGCCGTGACGTTGCGTCCGGCCGCCCATCTCTTCCCCGGGTGGGCGGCTCACGGAAGGCCACAGCGAAAGGAGCACCGAAATGAGTGGAAGAAAAGGCGTCTCCAGCTTGAAGACGTACTTCGACAAGAAGCCAGGGCAAACGCTCGCCGAGTTCGCCGCGGAAACCCGCAACCTCTCGGATAAGGATTTCGAGCAGCTCAAGACCGGCATCGACAACGGCACCTACAACTACTAGACCCCGGGGCGTGAATGGGTCGGCTCGCCTGCGTTCCGCTGGCACGTAGGCGGGTCAACCGGATTCAATCCCCGGTACAGGAAAGTCACGATCTCCTGAAAGGAGACACAGCAGACATGATGACGACAGATTCGACGATGCGCTGCGAATTCATTGCGGGCCTGCGCCACCTGGCGCAATTCCTGGCCGACAACCCGAAGGTGCCGGTGCCCACTATCGGGGAGAACATCACGTTGTTCCCGGAGGGTAGCGATGATGAGCAGCGCGCCACGGTGGATCGGGTGGCCGACCTGCTCGGGGTTCCGGCAAGCGGCGGCACGCATTACAAGACGGTCCGCGATTTCGGGCCGATCACCTATGAGGTGCTCGCCATCACCGAAGAACGGATGCGCGAGGTCGAGGCCGCCGCCACCTACTACGGCGCCGTCACACCATAGCCAGGAAGGGAGAAGGTGATGTTTCGACTTCGACGCTGTATCAGCTACGTCGGCATCGGGTTTGTGGTGTTCTACCTGTTCACTCGTCCGGCTCAAGCAGCGGGCGCGGTCAACGGAGTGTTTGACGGGATTCTGAACGGCGCTAATCAACTCGCGGTCTTCTTCGGCGCGGTTCTGGGATGACCGTGCAAGAGCCTGCTGGAAAAGAAGGGACAGTTCGATGGCGAGAAACGGACAGTGCCGGACTTGTCGCGGGACGGGCAAGGTCGGGGAGATGGAATCGGAGACCAGGAAAGGCAAGCTGAATTTCCGAGACGTTCGTAAGACCTGCCGGACCTGTCGAGGGCGGGGCCGGGCGTAATGAACAGGCGAACGCCCTTACTTCCGGACACGGAGAATGCGTGCCTGGTGTGCGAGGGCAGCAAGCTGATCCGCCGCACAGTGCTCAGAAAGCGGTGGCTGTTCCGGTGGAAGATGGAGCATTTCCGACTGTGTTGGGCCTGTGGTGGAACTGGCCAGTTCTCGCGACAAAGTCAGTCCGCGCCCTAGGGGGGAAATGGACATGAGAGGCAAAAACCGTAAGGAGTCGAGCGGCGGCAAGCAGAAAGTATGCGCGTGGTGCCAGGGGACGCGTGGTTACGAGGTCGGAAAGCTGTTCGTGCGCTGCGGTAGATGCTCAGGCAAGGGCACGCGGTAACACGCCGGGCGCTTCGATAAGCCAGTCAACAGGGGAAGGAGGAAATCATGGTGGGTTTCAGGAAGAACGTTCCTCCGTTGAAATGCCGCAAGTGTGGCGGGGATGGGCGCGAAGAGGACTTCGTATGGAAGATGGGGAAGGGATACGTGCCCCGCGGGCGGCTCTGTAGATGGTGTGGAGGGTCGGGCGTTCTTCGGTCTCGGTGAATGACTCTGCATCCGGCCGCCCACCACCAACGTGGGCGGCTCATGGAAAGCCAATCGCCGATAAATAGAAAGAACAGCTTCGATGACTAATGCGCGTTGCCCTGACTGCGGGCAGCAAAACAGCACGTGGTACGAGAAAGACATGGTCGAAGTCTGCAACAACTGCGGCTTCATCATCTGGGAGGAGCTGTGAGACAGCCATGAAGAACAGGCGCTTTGTCCCGGTTCAGTCGTACGCCTGCTGCACCTGCAACGGCACCGGCACCGGCATCGACATGGAAAGCCAGACGTGCCGCGACTGCAACGGGACCGGCATCGATGGCCACGAGAGAGACGCGAGCCGATGAGAAGAACCAGGATGCCGGCGTGCAGGCCGTTGCCACGCTGCTCCATATGCCGGAGTTACTTGTACGTCAAAACGAGTGCATGCCCAAAATGCGATCTGCTGAGCAGCTTGAACGGAGATGCTCATGACGGTTACACAAGTCAATGACAGGCGGGTGCAATGCCCATCTTGCCGCTACGAGACTCGGTTCAGGCATTTCGACAAGCTGTTCGTCGGTGAAAGTGGCGTGCAAGCAGGGTGCAGAAACTGCCGATACTCGTTCTGGGTGAGATTCTAAACCAAAGCACATCTGTCGTAGCGAAACGCCGAAGGGCAGGAACATGGTCCGAGAAACTCAGGTAAGAAAGCTCCGAACCGCAGTTCGGGAGATGGACAAAGCCTTGAGGTACGGCACTCGAACCGAAAAGGAACGATGTCACGCCGTACTCAACGCTCTTTACCGAAACTCGTCGAAAGATGAAATCAACGCCGCCATCGACTTTTAGAAGCGGCAAGGTCGCAGGAAAGTTCGGGTGCGCGCCCACGGAACGGCTCAGCTTGGCCGCTCTCGCCGTTCCGCGGGGCGCGTGTCCTTCACCCCAGGTATCGAGCAAAGGAGATTTCAGTATGCAGCATAACCAGCCCACGAGCATGCGCTGTACGCGGTGCGGCGGCTCGGGCAAGTCACGCGGCAAGGTCGAAACCCGCCAGTGTCCGCGCTGCCGCGGCAAGGGTCGGCTCACGATCGAGGACATCGACAGGGGCGGGCTGTGACCCGGACGCGCGGCCCGATAGCGCCGCGAAACAGCTCGCGCATGTGGCGGTGCAGCCGCTGCCAGATGGACAACTACGACACGGTGATCTTCTGCGCCTGGTGTGGCGGCCGGTGACGCCCAGCAACTGTACGCAGTGCGGCGGACTGGGTTGGATCTCCTGCTCCGTCTTCGACCTGCGCGCGATCAGAGGGTGGCGGCCGTGCGAGGGATGCGGCCGTACCGGCGGCGTCGTAGAGAAGGCACGCCGATGAGAAGGAAACGGACTGTACGTCAATGTCGTGAGTGCTGGGGCGAGGGCTGGAAACTCTCTTCAGCTTCCGATCCGCGGTCGGTAAACGGTCGTCGGTGGTGCGAGGACTGTGGCGGAACCGGGGTGGCACAGCGGTGAGCCGGTACCGGGTGGAGGTTACCGAAACCTACACCGAGCGCGTAGGCGGCAACCCGTGGAACATCGATCGCCGCGTCCTGGCGGCCGAGAGCGCCTCGTGCCTGCAACCGGTCGAAGTGCAGGCGAACGATCAACGTCGGCTCATCGCCTGCGGTCGTCGACTCCCGGCTGAGCGACAGTGCGACGCCTGCCGAACCCGTGTCGAAGTCGTCAAGGTAAGGAGGGTTGCAAAGTGAGCGCGCCTACCGTGCTCGCTGAAGCGGTCGGGCCAGTCGTTCGTGACCTGGCCCGCCGCTCCGGCAAAGACCTGACGCGATGGCTGGAACAGGTACACCGCCTGGGCGGCTGCACCGAACCGGTGCGCCTGGTCGGCGAGACGGTCACCCTCGACGCCACCTCGGGACAGGTCGTCTCCCACTACAGCAGCCAACGGGAACCACACGGCCAACTCCTCATCCGGTGCGGCAACCGCCGCGCCTCCCGCTGCCCGTCCTGCGCGGAGCTGTACCGGCGTGACACCTTCCACCTGATCCGGGCCGGGCTACTCGGCGGAGCCAAGGGCGTGCCGGCCACCGTGCGCGCCCACCCCCGGGTGTTCACCACCTTGACCGCGCCCTCCTTCGGGCCGGTACACCGCGGCCCCGACAAGGACGGCGTACGGCGGGTGTGCCATCCCCGCCGCACGGGTCCGGCCTGCTTCGAGCGCCACAAGGACGACGACACGCGCCTCGGGCAACCGCTGGACCCAGACAGCTACGACTACATCGGGCACGTGCTGTGGAACGCGCACGCGGGCGAACTATGGCGCCGCTTCACCACCTACCTGCGCCGCCATCTGGCCGCCGCCTCCGGCCTAACACAGAACGGATTCAACAAGGCGGTACGAGTGTCCTTCGCCAAGGTGGCCGAATACCAGGCACGCGGCGTGGTCCACTTTCACGCGGTCGTGCGGCTGGATGGTCGCACCACCGATCCGGCCGACGTGGTCGAACCCCCCGCCTGGGCCACGCTGGACCTGCTGAGCGAGGCGATCACCTCGACGGCAGCAACCGTACGGCTGACAGCTCCAGACCTCGGCCAGGCCACCAAGGAGCTGGTGTGGGGCCGTCAGGTGGACGTCAAACCGATCGAAACCGGCGACCTCGACGGCCACCTGTCCGAACAAGCCGTCGCCGCCTACATCGCCAAGTACGCCACCAAAAGCGCCGAAAGCTCCGGCACCCTGGATCGCCGCATCCAACCGCACGAGCTGGGACGGCTCCAGGACCACGGCGCCAGCCAGCATGCCGCCCGCCTGATCCGCACCGCCTGGGCGCTCGGCAACCCGACCAGACACCCGGAACTGCAAGAACTGCGGCTGCGCAAGTGGGCTCACATGCTCGGCTTCCGCGGCCACTTCTCCACCCGATCCCGCGCCTACTCCACCACCCTGGGCGCCATCCGCGACGAACGCGCCGAACACCGCCGCACGCAACTGGGCACGCCGCCACGTGAGGAAAGCACGCTCGTACTCGCGCATTGGAGCTTTGCCGGCCAGGGCTACACGGCTGGGGAATCACTGCTGGCCGCATCGACTATGAACGCGCCACCAGGTATCACAGCCCGAAAGGAGGTGGATCTCGATCACGTGACCGGTGTCAGCAAAAGATCAGGATCGTAGGGAGGTGGCAACATGAACACGACGGAGCTTGAGAACTTGTGGGACGTGAACCGCACTGCCCTTTTCTTGGGTGTGCCTCCGGCGACGTTGTACCAGTGGCGTTATCAGGGCAACGGGCCGAAGGGCCACAGGGTCGGCCGACACGTGCGCTACTTTCCTGCTGATGTCGCGGCTTGGGTGCGTGAGCAGGCATGAGTGTCTATGACCGCTGGCACAAGGCGCACCCCAAGTCAGGTGAGACCACCTGTCCCGAACATCGCAAGGTGCCGACGGCAGAGCATGGCGTTGGCGATCGCTGGCAAGTTCGTTACCGGGACAGCAACGGCAAACAACGGAAGCGGAGCTTCATCAAGCGGGCCGACGCTGACCGCTTCGAGGCCACGCGCAAAGCTGATGAGTCCCGTGGAGAGTGGATAGATCCCCGCTTGGGGCGGACTCGGCTCACCGACTACGCGCCGACGTGGATAGCATCTCGCCTGCACAAGCCTAGTACGGCTGAGCGATACGCGGGCGTGCTCAAAAATCACATCTACCCAGCGTTCGGCAATGTCGGAGTGGGGAGCATTCGGCCGACCGCCGTACAGGCATGGATTAAGGATCTTCAGGTTCACGGGCTGGCGCCACGAACGATCGAGACGATTTATACGATCTTCGCAAGCATCATGCGCGGAGCCGTACGAGACGAACTGATCCGCAAGACGCCATGCGTGGACATCCGGTTGCCGCATGCTGGCAAGACGGTGATTCGGCTTCTGGTACCTGATCAGGTCGTAGCCCTCTTCAAGGCGATGCCTCCGGAGTACGCCGCCCTCGTCTTGCTCGGTGCGGGTTCCGGGTTGCGCCAAGGAGAAGCGTTCGGGTTGGCCAAAGATCGGCTCGACTTCGACTCGGGCATGATTCGGGTCGATCAACAGGTGATCATTGTCAAAAGTCGGCCCATGCTTGGGACGCCCAAGAGTCCGGCGTCAGTTCGAGAGGTCCCCATGCCGATCTTCCTCGATAAGGCTCTCAAGGAGCACATCGCGAGGTACGACCCCTTCGACGTGCTGTTCCGTACTGCTCGGCGGGGCAACCTGATCCGGCGCGACTACTTCAATGATCGCGTCTGGAGACCTGCGATCAAGGCCGCTGGCCTTCTCCCGGACACGACCTTTCACGACCTGCGTCATGGGTTTGCCAGTACGGCGCTCGCTGAGGGTGTCCCGATCTCTGAAGTCTCCAGGTGGCTCGGACACGAGTCGATCACGACCACCGTGGACCTATACGGCCACCTCGTTCCGGAAGCCTCTGCGCGGGCCAGAGGGGCGCTCGATAGAGCGTTCGGTTCATCTCTGGTTGTGCCCTGAGAGTGCCTTGATCGTGCTCTAGCCCTGGTCCGCCCCAGGTCAGAGAACTAAAGAGTGACGAGTCGGCCTGTAGGCCGGGTTCTGTCCTTCTTGCGAAGGGGCGACCATCCATCTAGGACCGCCGTTGCCGGCGGTCTCGAGCAGTCTACCCGCGCGGCTCGGGCGGGCAGCCCTCGAACGTCGCGCGCGGAACGCTCCGAAGAGCGTCCCTTCTTGACCTTGCTCCGGGTGGGGTTTACCTAGCCGCCCACGTCACCGTGGGCGCTGGTGGTCTCTTACACCACCCTTTCACCCTTACCTCCCGGCCTGAACCGGGAGGCGGTCTGCTTTCTGTGGCACTGTCCCGCGGGTCACCCCGGGTCGGCGTTACCGACCACCCTGCCCTGTGGAGCCCGGACCTTCCTCGGCGGGCCTGGTGAGGCCCGACGCGGTCGCCCGGCCGACTCGTCTGGAGGAGGTTATCAAATTTCAAGCCGTTCCCAACCCAACGACAAGATCGGTTCGCTGGAATGGGCACGGTCATCGCCTGAGGGGGACGGTGGCGAACGGCGGCCGTGCCGGGTGTGGCTTCGGCGACACCCGGCGCGGCCTCGGTCAGCGCAGATGCGCGGTGTCGTTGAAGGACTTCACCACGGCCGGGCCGTCGGCGTAGTACTCGATCAGCGACAGGCACGCCAGGTCGAGGTGCATGCGGTAGAGGGACTGCAGGGGCGCCGTCAGGGCGTCTCTGAGGAGCAGCTTGATGGGTGTCACGTGGGAGATCGCGAGCACCGTCCTGCCCTCGTAGCGCTCCACGAGCCACTCCCTGGCTGACTGCACGCGGCGGGCGGTCGTGGCGAAGCTCTCGCCGCCCGGCGGGGCCACCTCCGGATCGGCCAGCCAGGCGGTCAGTTCGGCGGGCCAGCGGCGTTGTACCTCCGTGAACGTGTGGCCCTCCCAGTCGCCGAAATCGGCCTCCCTGAGGTCTTCGTACACCTCCACGTCCAGCCCCGTCCGCTGGGCGACCGCCTCCGCGGTCTGGCGGGCGCGCTTGAACGGCGAGGTGACGATCGCATCCAGCCGGTACGGGTCCCGCGACAGCCTCTCGGCCGCCGCCGATGCCTGGGCCAGGCCGTTGGCCGTGAGCTCGGCGTCGCCGCGGCCCGAGAACCTGCGTTCCAGGGACAGGTTGGTCTCGCCGTGCCTGAGCAGGAGGAGTGAGGTGGCGACCCTGGTGGGCGGACCCCAGCCCGTTCCGGTGCCCGTTCCCGTGGCCTTGGCGCGTTGCTGGGCGGCGGCGACGGAGGCGGTGGGGGCGGACAGGTCGGAAATGCCGCCCGCGTCGAGGAGGTCCGTCTGCTGGTGGTCGGCCAGGGAGCTCCGGGAGCCGGCCGAAGCGGCCCCCTTGGCACCGACCGAAGCGGCCCCCTTGGCACCGGCGCCGCCCGTGGCCCCCTTAGCGCCGGCGCCGCCCTTGGTCCCCTTGGTCTTCGTGGTCCCTTTGCCGGCGGCTTCCGTGGGAGCTCCGCCGGAAGGCTCGCCGCCCGTCGTGGTGCCGCCCGCCTTCCAGGTCAGACCCTGGGCGGCGGCGTCCATGGCCTCGTTGGCCAGGCGGTCGGCGTGCTTGTTGCGTTCGCGGGGGATCCAGGTCCACTCCGTCACCCGCAGCCGCCTGACCAGGCCGCCGGCCTCGGCGGCCAGCGGGCGCAGGCCCTCGTTCTTGATCTTCCAGCGGCCCGCCATCTGCTCGACGACCAGCTTCGAGTCCATCCGCACGGCCACCGCGGCCCCGTCGCCGGCCAGCTCCAGCACGGCTTTGAGACCGGCGATCAGGCCACGGTATTCGGCGACGTTGTTGGTCGCGACGCCGATCGCCTCGGCCGCCTCCGCCAGCACCTGGCCGTCGGAGGCGTCCATGACGACCGCGCCGTAGCCGGCCGGGCCGGGGTTGCCGCGCGAGCCGCCGTCCGCCTCGATGACGTAGGAGGTCACAGGCCGGACTCTGACGTACGTACGAGAATCCGCCGGCACTCCTCACACCGGAGCACCTCGTCGTGGGGAGCGGCCTTGATGCGGTTCATCTCGGCGATGGACAGGGCCACCTTGCAGCCCTGGCACCGGCCGCCGCGCAGGATGGCGGCGCCCACGCCGTACTGCACCCTGAGCTTCTCGTAGAGCCCGAGCAGGTCGGCGGGGATCTCGCCGACGATGCCGGTGCGGCGGCCCTGGGCCTCGCCCGACTCCTTGTCCATCTCGTTGAACGCGGCGTCGCGGCGGTCCTCGGCCACGGAGAGGGCGGCGCGGATCTCGTCGCGGCGCGTCGCCAGGTCGGTGACCTGGGTGTCGGCGGCCTCCCTGCGCTCCATGATCTCCAGCACGATCTCCTCCAGATCGCCCTGGCGCTTGTGCAGCGAGGCGATCTCGGACTGCAGGCCCGCCAGGTCGCGCGGCGAGGTCACGGCTCCGGAGTCGAGGCGCTTCTGGTCGCGGTCGGCGCGCGTGCGCACGGCGTCGACGTCGCTCTCGGCCTTGGTCTGCTCGCGCGCCAGGTCGCCCGACTCGGTCTCGGCCTCGATCACCTGCGTGGAGAGCCTGGCGTAGGTCTTGGAACGCTCGTCGATCTCGGCCAGCTCGGGAAGGGTGCGGCGGCGATGGGCCAGCCGGTCGATCACGGAGTCGAGCTCTGCCAGGTCGAGCAGTCGCTTCTGGGTCTCAGGGGCTGCTTTCATGATCAATATCCTCTTGTCCAAGCATCGGTGACCGTGGCGGAGACACGTGTTTCAACGGTAACGCCACTCGCGTGCAGGATCGACGCCGCGCTGTCGAGCCAGGGCCACTCGGTCGCCCAGTGCGCGGCGTCGATCAACGCGGGCCCGCCCGACTCCACGAACTCGCTGGCCGGGTGGTGCCGCAGGTCCGCCGTGAGGAAGACGTCGACTCCGGCGGCGGCGGCCACGCCGAGGAGGGAGTCGCCCGCGCCCCCGCTGACCGCCACGCGCCTGACCGGCCGGGACAGGTCGCCCGCCACGCGGATCCCCCACGACGTGCGCGGCAGCCCCTTGGCCGCCCCCGCCGCGAACTCCCCCAGCGTCGTTCCCTCCGGCGCCTCCCCGATGCGGCCCAGGCCGCGCCACGGGTCGTCGGGGAAGGGCTGGAGCGGCACCAGGTCGCCGACCAGCCCCACCGCTCTGGCCAGGGCGTCGGACACGCCCGGATTGGCCACGTCGGCGTTGGTGTGGGCGGTGTAGAGGGCGATGTCGTTCTTGATCAGGGCGTGGACGAGGCGGCCCTTCGGCGTGGTCGTGGCCACCGTGGTGGTGCCGCGCAGATAGAGGGGGTGGTGGGTGACGATCAGGTCGGCGCCCCAGTCGAGGGCCTCCTGCGCCACGGCGGTGACCGGGTCGACCGCGAGCAGCACCCGCCGCACCTCCTGGGCCGGGTCTCCGCTGACGAGCCCCACCGCGTCCCAGGACTCGGCTCGGGCGGGCGGATAGGCCGCCTCCAGCACCTCGATCACGTCTGTCAACGTCACAGCAGCCACCTGCGCAGACTACCGGGCAGCGGCGTGGAGGGGTGTCGTCAGAACGGGGTTCGGCGTAATGTAAGTGAATCCTGACTGGTGTGCGGAGGACGGCATGGCACCAAGCGTCGCGATCATCGGAGCGGGGTTCGGCGGACTGTGCATGGCGATCCGGCTCGAAAGGGCGGGGATCCGGTCGTACACGGTGTTCGAGAAGGCCGGGGATCTCGGCGGCACGTGGCGCGACAACAGTTATCCCGGGGCGGGGTGCGATATTCCCTCGCATTTGTACTCGTACTCGTTCGAGAAGTACACGAGCTGGACCCGCCGCTACCCCGAGCAACCCGAAATTCTCGGCTACCTAGAGCATTGCGCCGATAAATACGACGTCAGGCGAAAAATCCGCTTCCGTACGGAAGTGCTGAGCGCCGCGTTCGACGGCTCGAAGTGGCAGGTCAGCCTCGGTGGCGAGGAGCCCCGTACGGAGGCGTTCGACGTCGTCGTCATGGGCGTGGGACAGCTCAACCGCCCTCAGCTACCGGACATTCCGGGCATGTCGGAATTCGAGGGGGTTTCCTTTCACTCGGCCCGCTGGAACCACGACCACGACCTCACCGGCAGGCGCGTCGCGGTGATCGGGAACGGGTCGTCGGCGGCCCAGTTCGTGCCTCGGATCGCGGAGCGGGTGGAGCACCTGCGTCTCTTCCAGCGCACCCCCAACTGGGTGATCCCCAAGCCGGACGCCGCGTTCGGGCCGATGACCAGGCTCGCCTTCCACTTCGTGCCGGGGCTGCAGCGGGCGTACCGCGAATGGATCTACCGCTACGCCGAGGGCACCCTCTACCCCGCGCTCGCCGAGGGCTGGAGCGTGGGGCTACTCAAGCAACGGGCGCTGCGGCACCTGCACGACCAGGTGCCCGATCCCGAGCTGCGGGCCCGGCTCACCCCCGACTACCCGCCAGGCTGCAAGCGGGTCGTCATCGACAGCACCTTCTATCCGGCGCTGACCAGGCCCAACGTGTCGCTCGTCACCGACAGGATCGTACGGATCACGCCCAAGGGCATCGAGACCGCCGGCGGCTCGTACGACGTGGACACGATCGTCTACGCCACCGGGTTCAAGAGCACCGAGTTCCTCGCGCCGATGGAGGTCGTCGGGCGCGACGGGCTGTCGCTGGAGGAGCGGTGGAAGGGCGGGGCTGAGGCTTATCTGGGCATTTCCCTCCCGGCATTCCCCAACCTGTTCATGTTGTACGGGCCCAACACCAACCTCGGGCACAACTCGATCGTCTTCATGATCGAATGCCAGGTGAACCACGTCATGTCGTGCCTGTCCTATCTGGCGGGGCACGGGCCCATCGAGGTGCGGCCCGAGGTGATGGCGGCGTGGCGGCGGCAGCTCGACTCGGCGATGTCGCGGATGGTGTGGGGCGGGGGGTGCCAGAGCTGGTACAAGACGGCGGACGGCCGGGTCACGAACAACTGGCCGGGGCCGACGACGTTGTACCGGCGGCTCACGGCTCGGGCGCCTCTGTCCGCGTACCGGGTGGTGGGGGCTTCGTAGGGCGCAGGTGGAAGGTGCGGGTGTCGGCGATCTCCGCAAGCAGGGTGGCGGCGCGGGTGGACTCCGTGGCGAGGGATCGCGCCAGTTCGGCGGCCTGGTCGAGGTCGCCGTTCTCGTAGTGGAGGGTGGCCAGGGCCAGGCGGGCCAGGGCACGTGCCGTGGGGTCGGCCCCGGCGATGACCTCGCCGAACCACCAGGTGGCCTCCTCGACGGCGCCTTGGGCCGAGGCCACCTCCCCGAGGCTCAACTTGACGCCCGGTGGCAGACCTCCCCCTCCAGACGACCCGGCGGCGCGCGGTTCAGCGGCACGCGGGCCGGGGATGTGAGGCCCGGTGTCTGCGCCCTCCGGTTGGACGGCGCTGCCCGCTTCGGTGACGGCCCCTGGACCGGCCGAACCGCCGGTGGAGTCGGGTGCGGGTGGCGCGAGGATGGGCGGCTGGGATGGGGCGGGGAGGGTGGGATTGGCGGAGGGCGGCTCGGCGGCAGGTGGCTCGGCGGCGGGGAGCATGGCGTCCGGGAGCACGGTAACCGCGGCCGGGTCCGGGGTGGGTGGGTGGATGGTGGAGAGGACGGCGAGGCTGTCGCGGATCTCGGTGGCCGCGTCCTCGTCCCCCGTCGCCACCGTCTCCTCCAGCGCCCGCTCCAGCAACCCCCTCCCCTCCCCGAACTCCCCACGGACCACCTTGATCCGCCCCAGCAGCGCCATCGCGAACGGCCGGTACTCGGCGTCCCCCTCCCGCACCAGCGGTTCGATGATCTCCGTGGCCGCACTGAGCTTGTCCTGCTTCATGAACAGGCTGGCCAGATAGGCCCGGGCCATGGGCATGACATACGCCACGTCCCCGGCCAGCGCCTGCCACAACAACCGCCGGGCCTGCTCGAAGTACCCCTCCATGTACCGGACCCGCCCCAGCCGGGCCTGCGCGGCGGCGGCGAGCCCGGGCCAGCCGATCGCGAGCGGGCTGTCGAGCAGGGCCTCCAGCAGTTCGCGGGCCGTGTCGAGCTCGTTCATGTCGTGCAGGAAGTCGCACGCCCGGAGGTAGGCGAACCCGGTCCCCTCCGGCAGGGCCAGCTCCCGGGTGCGTGACGTCGGCGTACCGAGAGGTTCCAGCCTTTCGCGCATGTCCTCCAGGCGAGCCACGGCACGTTCCAGGTCGCCGTCGCGTACCGCCAGTTTGGCCTGCTCGACCAGCGCCAGCGCGGCGAACTCGACGAGCGTGGACCGGGCGGCGGCGCTCAGGTCGGCGTCGGCCTCCGATGGGCGGCCCGCGTCGAGGAGCAGGCCGGCGCGGCGCAGGTGGGCGACGGCGGAGATCTGCGCGTCGGCGGCTCCGCCGGCGGCTTCGAGCAGGTCCAGGACGTCCTCGTGCCGTCCGAGTTCTGTGCGCGTGGCGGCCAGGCCGATCTGGGCGAGCGGCGACCAGTAGGGATGCTCGCGGTCAATGGCCTCCTGGAAGTGCCGCTCGGCCTCGCCGGGCCGCCCCGTCTCGGCCATCAGCTCACCGAGCATCTCGGCGGCGCGCGGGCCGTGGTCCGGGTGCGGCGCCCCCGCCACCTCGCCGAGCAGCGTCTCGATGGCGGCCATGGGCCGCTCGTCGAGCTGCCCGAGCAGAGCGGCGAGGTCCAGCTTGGCCATCGGCGCCCAGTAGTCGTGGCCGGACCCGATGGCGTTCCGGTACGCCGCCTGCGCCCCAACGGTGTCCCCCAGGCCCGCCAGCAGGTCCCCGAGCAGGTCGGCGGCGCGGGGCGCGTGGTCGGGGTGCCCCTCGGCGACCACCTCTTCGAGCAACGTCCGAGATCGCGGCGCCTGGCCCGCGTCCTGCTGGGCGAGGAGAATGGCCAGCTCGATCGTGGCCATCGGCGACCAGTAGGAGTTGTGCGCCTCGATGGCCCGCAGGTACGCCGCCTCCGCCCCGGCGATGTCCCCCTGGGAGGCCAGCAGGTTGCCCAGGAGGCGGCCGGCCCGCGGGGCGAAGTCGGGGTGGTCCTCCTCCACCATCTCGTCGAGGAGCTCCCGCGTGGTCTCCTCATCGCCCTCCCGGTAGGCCAGCTCGGCCAGGTCCAGCGTGGCCGCCGGGGCCGCGCCCGGGTGGCCGGACTCGACGGCCCGCCCGAGCAGGTCCCTGGCGACCTCGAAGTCCTCCTCCATCAGGGCCAGCCCGCCCATGGCGGCGTTCACCAGCGGCAGGACGCGCGCGTCCTGGGACTCCGCGACCGATTCGAGCAGTTCGCGGGCCCTGGTCATCTCGCCCCTGCCGACGAGCAGGCCGCTGAGCAGCGTACGCGCGAGCAGCGGCGCCACCGACTCCCCCGCGCTCTGCAGGGTCTGGAACATCTCCTGGCGTTCCCCCGCGAGCAGCCCGCCGTCGGGCCGCCTGGCGGTGCTCCGCCGGAACCTGCGCTCCCGCTCGTTCCCCGGTCCGCCCCGCTCGACGGCGGACTTGCGGATCTCGGTCTCGCCCGGTTGCGCCGCGGCCGCCTCGGTGAGCAGCTCGATCGCCTCGTCCTGGAGCCCCTGCCTGATGCGCACCATGGCGAGCTGGACCTCGGCCAGCAGCCCTGGGGGCTCGTCGGGGTCGTCGAAGAGCGGTTCGAGCACCTCGGCGGCCCTGGTCATGTCGCCGATGTTGAGCAGCAGCGGCCCCAGCTCGTACGTGGCCAGCGTCATCACCTCGGCGATCCCCGAGACCTGCGCCTCCTCCAGCAGCGCACGCGCCGAGTCGAAGTTGTTCTGCAGCCCCTCCACCGCGCCGAGCAGCACGGTCGCCCACGCGCGGATCTCCGGCTCGCCCTCCAGCCCCCGTGCCCTGGCCGCCGCCTTCCTGACCACGCCCGCCAGCCCCTGGACGAACGCCGTGTACGTCAGCGCCAGCAGGTCCCCGTCCGGCGCTCCCGCCACGGCCAGGTCCCAGACGGCCTCGGGAACGGGACGCACGGCCACCACGTCACGGTCACCGGAGGCCAGCGCGACGAGGTAGTTGTGCGGCCGGTACGCCCACCCGCCCGGCTCCCGCACCCGCACCATCGGGTAGACGTTGCCCTCCAGCTTGCCCAGCGCCCAGGCGAGCCCGGTGGCGAACGCGGCGTCGGGGTCGGCGTTGGGCAGCTCGCCCGCGAGGTGCACGGCCGACAACTCACGCAGCGCCGGCTCGTCGATCGGCGTCCGCACGCCGGTCCTGACCCAGTCGAGTGCCGCCTGCAGGACGGCCCAGCCCTCCTTGGAGTCCGCGTACTTGTAGTGCACTTCGAGCTGCCTGGCCCCCACCAGCACCTCGCCCACGCCTCTGTCGCTGAAGTCGTCGTCCGGGTAGAGCTCGGCGGCCTTCCTGCGGTCCTCCGCGGCGAGCGCGGCGGGGATCTCCACCATCGCCGCCCCCTTCAGCACCGCCTCCGTCGTCTTGGCGATGAGGGTGTTCTCGGCGACGAGCTCCTTGTACGCGGTCCCCATCATGGTCGCGACCACCGTGATGGGCGGGTCGTGCCTGGCGAGCCGCTGGAGGCTGCCGGTGTCGAGGCTCTGGGCGCTGAGGAACTCGTTCAGGTTCTCCAGCCACAACACCGCCCCCTGCGGCGGCAGCGGCAGCGCCATCTGGGAGAGCTTGTCGACCGTGCTGAGGCCGGCCCGCGGGACGATGATCGCGGCGTCCGGCCGCTCCCGCCGCAGCAGCTCGATCAGCGAGCGGGACTTGCCCGCCGCCGAAGGTCCCATGGCCACCAGGAACGAGCGCGCCAGCGCCGCCGCCAGGTCCTCGTCGACCTTCCTGCGGGGCACGTAAACGGGCGAGTCCTGGGCGTTCCCGCGGGCGACGGTGACCCCGAGGTGGTACATGTCGGCGTCGCGCACCCTGAGCAGTTCGCCGTCCTGGCTCAGCGGGAGCGTGGTCAGCTCCTCCACGCGGGCCCGCTCCTGCTTGGTGAACGGCCTGCGCAACCCGCCCGCCAGCTCGGGCCGGAACCCCACGAGGTCGTCGGCCGTGATGGCGAACCCGGTGCGGGGATCCTCCGTCTTACGTGGTTCCACCCGCCTGACGACCATGCCGATGACGCCGTCGAGCGCGTTGTCGTACACCGGCGCGCCAGAGAAGCCCGCCTCCAGGTTGATGCCCTCCTTGGAGACCAGGGACAACCAGCCCTGACCCGCCACGGCCTGGACGAAGCCCGTGGACGGCACGGCGTCGTGGTCGAATCCCCTCGGGTATCCGTGGACGGTGATGTCGTGCCCCCTCGTCCCCGCCGCCGTGCACAGGGGGGCGGGGGCGGCGTCCTGCGGCGGGTCCTGGAGCAGTTCGAGCACGGCGATGTCCGGTTCTGGGAACCAGCCGCCCGGGGCCACGACGGCGGGGATCGGCTCGTTGCCGCAGAACTGGAAGCTCACGTCCACCGGCACGTCCGGGGGCGTGCCCGGCAGGGGCGCGTCCCCCGGATGGTCGAGGACGAGCACGTGGGCGCAGGTGATCACGTGCCGCCCGGCGGCGAGCAGGCCGGCGCCGATCTCGACGCCGGGGGTGCCTGGGGCCGCGCGTACGCGTACCAGCCAGGGCGGCCGATCGGGGTCGCGGGTCACGGGCCCTTGTTCCAGGTGAGCTTCACCGTGAAGTGACCCTCCATCGCCGTCTTGGCCACCAGGACGCCGGCCTCCGCGTTGAGCTTGAGCCCGAACTCGATCTCGTGCGCGTCGGGCGCGAGCTTCCGCACGGCGTCCACCACCGGCTTCACCGTGGTCAGCGTCTTCTCCAGCACCTCCTCCAGGTGCTTGCCCGCGTCGATGATGCCGTCGCCGCGCGAGATCCTGGCGGTGCCGTAGGCGTCGTCCTCGACCTCCACCAGCAACTCGGCCCCGTCGTTCGTGGTGTAACGCACGACCTTGCTCACGCGAATCGTCTCCCCTCGCGAATGCGGCCCCCGACTTACTATCGCTGGGTGACGGTTGTTCGTAACCCGGGTCTCGCCGTGGGTACGGCGTGGACCGCCGCCGCCGTGGACGGCGGGGCAGGCGAGCCGGTGCCGTCCCCCGAGGTGCTCGACGGCCGGTTCCTGGCGGAACTGCCGGTCGGGGGCCCGGCAGGGGACGGCGCACGGCTCGGCGAACTGGGCGGGGCGGGCGTGGTCGCCGTGCCCGACCACTGGCTGCACGCGGGCGCGCGGGGCGCGCTGGAGCGGGAGCGGCTGGCCGGGCTGCTGGGGTCGCCGCTCTTCGTGGGTCACGGGGAGGCCGCCGTCGCCGGCGGCGAGGGGCCCGCGCTGGTCTGCGAGGTGGGTCCCGAGGCCGTGTGCGCGACGTTGTGCCTGGCCGAGGGCGGCGAGGTGGGCGTGCTCGACTCGGAATGCGCGCACGTGGACGGATACGAGCGGCGGCTCGCGGGCGGCGAGCGGTTCGTGCCCGCCCTGCGCAGACAGCTCCTCGAACGGCCTGAGCGGGCGGAGCTGGTCCTGGTACGCGCGCGAACCCTGGACAGGTACCGTGCCACGCCCGTGTACGAACCGGGGCTGACCGCCGGGCAGGTGCTGGACTGTTTCGAGCCGGTCGCCACGGCCTTGCGCGACACCGTGGCCACCCTCCTCGCCCGGCGCCCCGAGCGGGAGCTGGACGTGGTGGTGTGCGGGCTCGGGGTGCCTCCGTTGACCCGGGCGGCCGTGCTGGAGGGCGTGGCGGCGGCGGGAGCCCGGGCGTGCGGCGTGCGGGAGGCCGGGGCCGCCACGGTCGCTCAGGGGGCGGCGCTGATCGCGGCGGGCGCGGTGCGGGTGCGCGGGCCGGAGGGGATCCGGGTACGGCTGCCCGCGCGGCGGATCGTGGGCGGGCGGCTGCGCTCCTGGGACATCCCGTTGCCCGCCGGCGGACAGGGCGTCGAGGTGGTGTCGGACGGCCGGGCGCTGGAGGTGGAGAGCGCGTCGGGGACGCCGTTGCCCGTACAGGGGCCGCCGATGCCCGCCGGGCGGGTGATCGTCACGTACTGGCCGAATCGGCGGGATGGCGGGGTCGTCGTCGTGCGTCAGGACGAGGACGGTCCGGCGCTCGCGTACGTAGTGGAGGAGCAGCGCGGCCATGGATGAACTCAGGCGGCAGATCGCAGCGGGCGCGGGCACGGGCGGCAGGCAGGCGGCGCTCGACGTGTTGCGGTGGGCCGCCGCGTGGGCGGTGGCCGAGCTGGAGCGCGAGGAGCCAGGCGGTGGTCCGGTGGCGGCGCTGGCGGACGTCATCCGGCTGGACGACGCGGTCACCGAGCTGGCGGGGTTGTCGCGTGCCGTGCCCGGGCTGCTGGCCGAGGCGGACGCGGGACGGGACGTGGCGGCGTACCTGCGGGATCGGGAGGCGGACCTGGCGGTGCTCGGGGAGTCGCTGTCCACGCTGCGGGCCCGGCGCACGGCGCTGGGCGAGCACGAGGAGCGGGTGCGGGCGGCGCTGAGCGAGCACGCCGGGCTGTCCGATCAGGTCACCGCGTTGCGCAGGGCCGAGCGGCTGGCCGGGGCGCTCGGGGAGCTGGCGGCGCAGCGGTCGGTGATCGAACGGCGGCTGGCCGAGATCGGCGGCCCGGTCGCGGACGCCGAGAACGACCTGCTCGCCGCCTCGGAGCGGTTGCTCCTGCTGAGCGAGGAGCGGCGGGCGGCCCTGGCGCCGCGCCTGCGTGAGGCCCTGGAACGGGCCGCGACGGCGCAGGCCGCCCTGCGCGAGGAGGAGGCGGCGACGGCCCGCGCCGAGGCCGACGCCGAGGCCGCCACGGCCCGCTTCGCCGAACTCGCCGACCTGCGGGAACGACGGCTGGAGTCGGCCAAGGCGCACGCGCGGGCCGACAGCGAGATCGCCGCCGCCCTGGCCGGTGACGGCCTCACGGGCACGGACCGGGCGCGCGCACTGCTCGACGGCATCGACGACCGCCTGCGCGAGGTGGACGTGGCCCTGACGGGCGCCCTCGCAGGCCGCGCCGGTCGCCCCAGGCTGCCCTGGGGCGACAACACCTGAACCGGCGGTCAGGAGATCAGGAGTTCGGCCTCCTCCGCCAGGCGGTCGAGCTCCTTGGCGACGAGCTGGTTGAGCTGCCGCAGGATGTCGCCGTTGTCGTCGGCGGCGAACTGGCGGCCGAGGCTGATGGCGAGGGCCGCCTCGTTGACCGCCGCCTTCTCCCGCAGCTTCTCCACGAGCTTGTCCTCGCCGCGCATCTCGCGCACCATGACCGGCAGGTTGACCTCGCGCACCTTCTCCTTGGCGGCCTCCATGCCCACGAAGAGCGCCCAGATGCCGGCCACGAAGGCGATGATCACGCCGAGCGGGCCGGTGGTGGCGATGATGGCCACTCCGCCCCCGAACAACGTCATCGCGAGCACCCCCGCCACCGCCACGCCCACGGTCGCCGCGATGCCGGTCAGCATGCTGGTGGCCGGGCCGACGTCCACGCTGATCTGCCAGTCCTTCGAGCCGCTCAGCCGGATCGGGCTCAGCGCCATCGACGTGGGTGGAACGTGCCACCTCTCGCACACGGGCCTGGTCAGCTCGTTGATGTCGGGAAGCAGGTCGTTCTGCCAGGCCACGACGACCTTGGCGATCGTCGGGTTGTCGGGGTCGGTCAGCTCGTCGTGCAGGGCGGTGGCGACCTCCGCGGCGACGTCGTTGAGCGTCCTGATCTCCCGCCTGCGCCAGCGCCGCATCACGCCGACGATGTGCCGGTCGGTGATGCCGTCGGCCGCCGCCTTGCCGATCTCGTCGGTGAGCGCGGGCAGCCGGTCGGCGATCAGCGACTCGATCCGGTTCCCCGCGAGCAGCTTCCTGACGTCCTTGCGGAAGCCTTCCGCCCTGATGCTGGTACGCCCGGCCAGCGCGAGCCCGCGCGCGATGGCCACCTCCGGCTCGGCGCCCAGCAGGACGCGGTCGTCGCCGAAGACGTCGGTGGTGATCTCCTGGACGAACCGCATCCTGGAGGCCCCTCCGGTCAGCAGCACCACGTCGGGCTCCACCCGCATCTCCTCGGCGGCCTGCACCAGGTCATCCCGGTACGCCTGCCGCCACGACCGCTCCCCCAGCGCCCGCTGCGGCGTGTCGAGGACCTCCTCCATGTCGGCCCCCGACAGCTCGATCACCACGAGTGTCCTGCCGCCGGCGTCGAACACCGGATGCGTGACCACCACCATCTCCCTGGCGTCGCGCAGGAAACGTTCGGGGTCGGTGCGGAAGAACTGCTCCTTGGCCTGCCTGCAGCGCAGCTCCAGCTTGAGGCGTTCGGTGGTGTCGTCGAGCGCCTCTTCGAGCCGGTCGCGCTCGTGGTGCCGCTCCACGACCCGGTCCAGGATGGACTTGTCGATCAGGTGCGCGCCCAGCCTGGTCCCGTAGTCGAAGGGCCGCGCGCTGCGCCCGATCACGGCGGTGAAGTCGGTGGTGGAGGAGCCGAGGTCGGTGACGAGCACCGAGCCGAGCAGGCGGTCCATGTCCACCCGCACCTCGCCGGCGTCCCTGGCGTACAGCAGGGCGGCCCGCGACTCCGGGACCACCGTCACCGAGCCGGCCACGGCGTCGGCCAGCACCTGGGCGTAGGCGCTCATGACGTCGCGGTCCCACCCCGACGGCGCGCCGAACACCCATTCCACCCTCTTGGCCGCGGGCACGGTACGCATCTCGTCGATGTCCTGCCTGATCTTGCCGACGAAGAGCTGGACCGGCCGGCGTACCTCCTCCCGGTCCACGTGCGGCGACTTGAACGCCAGGTACAGCTCGCCCACGTCCCTGGCCCACACGGCGTCCTCGCCCACCAGCACGGTGTCGGGCGGCAGCGTGGCGACGGCGGTGACGTGCTGCCGGCCGCCGCGCCCCTTCAGGTCGATCACGTTGGGCACGCTGTTCTTGCCCGTGTGCGCCCACGACACGGCCGTCTCCCCGTGACCGAGGTCGAAGCCGATGACGACGGCGTCAGACGTCTTGCTCATCTTGACCACTCTCCCCCTCCTGATCTGGCACCGGCAGCACTGCGACCGCCTCCCCTTGATCTGGCACCGGCAGCACTGCGACCGCCTCCCCTTGATCTGGCACCGGCAGCACTGCGACCGCCTCGCCGCGGCGCAGCAGCTCTCCTTGCGCGGTGAGCGCCGGCCGTCTCGTCCGGCCCGAGTCCTCGGGACGGACGCACTCGTGGATCTGGAACAGCTCGTCGTTGTGCCCGTCGTAGGTCACCACGTCGATGCCGTGCCGCTGCCGCAGCGCGTTGCGCAGGTCCCCGACGTAGCCGAGCGCCAGCTCCCCGTCGCCCGCCTCGCCCGCGCTGAGCAGCAGGTGGAGGTGGCCGACCAGTTCGGCGTCCGCGGCCCACGGCTGGATCACCTTCTCCGGCGGCGGTGGTTTCGCGGCCACCAGGAGCCTGCGGGCCGCCGCGAACGCGCTCTTGGCGGTCTCGCTCAGCGTGGAGAGGTGGACGCGGGGCGGCTCAGGAGGGCGTTCCCTGGCGGGGGGCGGCTCGGAGAAGATCCGGATCCGCGGGATGGGCAGGCCGATCCCCCGGTCGGGCGGTCTCGCGCGGCGGGGCTGGGGCGTGCGCAGGGCGCCGAGCGGGGCGAGCAGCGCGGTCCTGAGCAGGGCGATCGTGGCCGCCCGCTGCTCGGCGACCGGCGTGCCGGGTTGTGAGCCCTCGCTCACGTACGCCTCGAAGTCGTCGAACATCTGCCGCAGCGCCTTCTTCGCCTCCTCCACCGTGACCTCCTCGGTCTCCGGCAAGCCGCCGAGCGGTTCGGCCTCCTCCAGCAGCGTCAGGAACTGATCGTCGTTCACGCCTACCCACTCCTGCCTGGTGATGGGGGGAAGTCGCGGGGCCAGAGCCGTAGGAGTCCGTCGGCGCCCGCGCTGAGCAGCCAGTCCGCGTGCGAGGCGACCGCCTTGACGGCGGCGGGCGCGTGCGTGCCCACCACGAACTCCGTGCCGCCGCGCCCCGGGTGGCAGCGGACCGTCCCTGCGTCGTCCCCGGCGACGACGACGCCGTCGGGGCTCACCGCCACCGCGCGGATCGGCCTGGCGGCGCGCCAGAGCGGGGTGACGCTGTCGTCACCCAGGTCGAGGACGGCGAGGGTGCCGTCGACGTGGCCGGCCGCCAGGGTCCGCGTGCCGGGGCCGAAGGCGAGCGCGGTGATCCGGCCCGCCGCTCTGACCGTGCGGATCCGGTCGCCGGTGTGGCCGTCCCACAGGCGGATCATGCCGTCGGTGCCGCCCGTGGCCACGATCGTGCCGTCGCCGGTCACGGCCAGGGCGCTGGCGGCGGCGATGGTGACGTCCACGTGGTACGCGGCGCCGGCGGCCCCGATGGGCGTACGCCAGAGCACTCCGCCCCCGTCCAGGCTGAACACGGCCCCGCCGCCCACGCGCACCGCGGTGACCCGGTCGAGGTGCGCCACCAACGGCTCGGGACCTCCGTCGTGCGGCGGCAGCCGGCGGCACAGGACCGCGCCCTTGCCGTCGCCGCTGACCACCAGGTCCGCGTGCACGTCCACGGCGGTCACCCGGGCCGCGTGGCCGGTGTCCAGCGACAACCGGGTCGCGCCCGGCAACGCCCACGCGCTCACCGACCCGTCCGCGCCGCCCGCCACGACGACGGCCCGCCCGTCCGTACGCACACAGGCCGCGCCCGCGCTGATCCCACCCCGCAACCGCACCACCTCAGGCCGGACACGCACCCCCACCCGGCCCGGCTCCTGCCCTGTCCCGGCCTGACCCGGCTCCTGCCCCACCCCAGCCCGGCCCGCCTCCCGGGCGGGTCCAGGCCGGTCCGACTCCCGCCCTGGCCCGGCCCAGTCCGACTCCCGGGCGGGTCCGACCCGGTCCGACTCCCGCCCGGGTCCGGCGGCGGCCGGGCCCGCCGCCGGGCGGGCGAGCAGGTGCCGGGCTCGCGGGTGGCGGCGTCTCAGGGTCTCGGCCACCGCCTCGGGCAGGGGCCAGCCGGGCAGGCGGTTGATGATGGCCACCTGGTCGCCCTCCTCGGTGAGCCCGCTCAGTGGCGACTCGAACGCCGCCTCCTCGTACCGGACGGGCCGCTCACCGATCCCGCCCGCGAGCGCGAACGCCCGCTCCAGCGGATCGTCGGGCAGGCCGGGCACCAGCGACCGCCACTCCACCACGCCGAGATCGGCCAGCTCCATCGCACCGTCCGTCAGGTCGAAGCGGACGGCGGTGATCCGCTCCTCGGCGATCTCCACGACCACGACCTCGCCGCGCCCGGCCCGCTCACCCCCGGCCCGCTCACCCCCGGTCAGCCAACCCCCGGTCAGCCCACCCCCGGTCAGCCCACCCCCGGTCGGCTCGGCCCCGATCCGCTCGGCCCCGGTCGGCTCACCCCCGATCCGCCGGGCCCGGGTCTGCTCGGCCCCGATCCGCCCGGCCCCGGTCTGCCTGGCCACCTCTCGCGTGTCGGCGTCGGTGACCTCCAAGGCGGCCAGCGCCGATGCCACCTCCTGCCGGGCCCGCCGCCGCTCCTCGGGCCGGACGGGCCCGGCCCGCACCAGGGACTCCAGCCGCGCGGTGGCGTCTGGGCGCCCGGCCCGCGCGACCGCCGCCAGGTCGTGGCCGCGCTGCCCGGCCGCCAGCCGCTCGGCGAAGTCCCGCTCGTCCTGTGGGGTGAGGCGGCCGAGAAGGGGCGGCCCGTCGAGGGTCCAGCCGCACGTCAGGCAGTCGGCCGCCGCGGCAGGGGCGGCGGCCAGGCAGACCGGGCAGCGCGGCGGCGCGTCAGCGGGCATGGGGCACGTCCTCGGGGGTGATCGTCGACAGGTCGTGCGCCCCGTTCGCGGTACGCCTGGCCAGCCCCGCCTCCAGCCGTTCCAGCAGCTTGCGCACGGCCCTGGCGTTGCCGAAGGTCGCCCCGCCCGCCGCCCGCTCGGCGGCCAGCCAGTCCGCGGCCTTCTCAACGGCGGCGGCCGTGAGCGTGTACCCCTGGTCGGCGGCCCTGAGCCGGAGGATCTCGGCCAGTTCGCCGGCCGTGTACCCGGGGAACTCGACGCGCTCGCCGAACCGGGAGCGCAGACCGGGGTTGGCGGCCAGGAAGTCGTCCATCTCGCGCGGGTACCCGGCCGCGATCACCACCAGGTCGCCCCGGTGGTCCTCCATCTCCTTGACCAGGGCGGTGATCGCCTCCTGGCCGTACTGGTCGTGGCCCCTGCTCTCGGACAGGCTGTAGGCCTCGTCGACGAACAGCACCCCGCCCAGCGCCGATCGCACGGCGTCGCGCACCTTGAGCGCGGTCTGGCCCAAGTACTCCCCGACGAGGTCGGCCCTGGCCACCTCGACGACCGCGCCGGTGCGCAGCAGGCCGAGGGAGGCGAAGACGCGGCCCACGACCCTGGCCACGGTGGTCTTGCCGGTTCCCGGCGGGCCGACGAACAGCAGGTGCGGGGCGACGACGCCGTCCCCGGCCTGCCTGCGCCGGCGCAGGGCCAGCACCTGGTACAGGTCCCCGATCATCTCCCTGACACCGGACAGGCCCACCATGCCGTCGAGCTCGCCCAGCAGTTGCTCGGCGGTCGGCGGCTCGGCCTGGACCTCCTCCGGTGACAACCCGGCGAAGTGGGACGGGTCCAGCGGGCGGTCGGGGTCGCCGCCCTCGGCCCACGAGTCGTACAGTTCCTGGGCCAGGTTGCGCATGTCCCTGGCGTTGCCGAAGTCGGCGCCCGCCTCCTCCCGCCTTCTGGTCACGACGCCGCGTAGCCGGGACTCGGCCTCCGGGGTCCAGGTCAGGCCGCGGTCGGTGAGCATGCCGAGCAGGATCGCCAGCAGTTCGCCCGGCTCGTAGTCGGGGAACTCGATCACGTTGGCGCGCGGGAAGCGGCTGCGCAGGCCCGGGTTGGCGGCCAGCAGCCGCTCCATCGGCTCGGGATAGCCGGCCAGAACGGCGACGAAGTCCTCCCTGCCGCTCTCCAGCAGGGACACGAGCGTGTCGATGGCCTCCTGGCCGTACCCCTGCCGCTGCTGGACCAGGCGGTATGCCTCGTCGATGAACAGCACCCCGCCGCGCGCCTCCTCCACCCTGGCGGTGACCTCGTGGGCGGTGTTGCCGACGTACCGGGAGACGATGGTGGCCAGCTCCGCCTGCACGAGGTGGCCGCTGGGCAGCAGGCCGAGGTCGCGGTACATCTCGCCGACCAGTTCGGCCACGGTGGTCTTGCCGGTGCCCGGGTTGCCGGTGAACACCAGATGGGGCGAGTCGTGCCCGGGGCCGCCGCGGCCGCGTTCGCGCAGCGCGCGCTCGGCGGTCAGACGGGCGTGCAGCCTGCGCAGGTGCTGCTTGACCGGGGCGAGGCCGGGCATCCGCTCCAGCCGCTCCCACGGGCTCGCGTCGCCGTGGCCGGACCTGGCCACCCATCCGCGCTCGCGCAGCAGGTCGCGGCCGAGCGCCGTCCCCTCGGCGGCCATGCGGGCGAGCCTGTTCTCCCAGACGCGCAGCGGCAGGCGGGCCGAGGCCATGTCTCGGGCCAGCCGGGGCAGCTCGCGCTGGTCGGCCAGCGCCAGGCCGGAGCGCAGCCGCATCAGGTGGGCCAGCCGTCCGAGTTCGGCCGCGTCCGGGGGGCCGATGGCGAAGGCGCCACGCCGGCCCTGCTCGCGCAGCCGTACGAGATGGCTCTCCAGGCGCGGGAAGCCGCTCATGGTGGCCACGGAGTCCTGCACGGCGAGCAGGCTCTGGTGCTTGAACAGCATGACGACGAGGTGTCCCCCGCCGCCGCCGATCCAGCCCGACAGCGCGGCGGCGGCGCTGCGGGTGGCCCTGCCGTGCCTGAGCCACTCCTCGGCCTCCAGGAACACGAGCGCGGTACGCGGCCCCGTCTCCTTCATGAAGGCGTCCATGAGCCGCACCGCGGCCTCGTCGCCCATGCTCTGGGAGGGCTCGGCCGCGGCCCCGAAGTCGGCGATGATCCCGCCTCCCATGGGCCCGGTGAGACCGGACGTCATCCGCCGGGGCCTGGCCGGGGCGGCGGTCCTGGGGCGGGACAACGTCCTTGAGCGCTCGTCGAGAAAGTAGACGTTCCACTTGGCGCCGCTGAACACCACCCGCTCGAAGCCCTCGGCCAGCAGCACGTCGCACAGCGCCTCGTCGATCCTGACGGCCCGGTAGCCGGCGCCGACGAACAGGTCGTCCACGGCCTCGCCGTACATGACGACGATCGGCTCTCCCGCGGTCTCCAGGGAGGAGAGCCGCGGCGGCGTCACGGCCCGGCCTCCTCCTGGGACGTGCCGCGTGAGCGCGCGGGCTCTTCCTGGAACGTGCCACGTGAGCGCGCGGGCTCCCGCAACATCCGCATCTCGCGCAGGACGGGGTCGGGGGCGCCGGGCTCGGTCTCGGGATCGCTGACCTGGACGCCGTGCGCGCGCAGGTGCGCGGTGATCTCGCGGCTGCGGGCCAGGCGCTGGTCCTGGGAGCCGCTCTCCTCGTCGTAGGAGATGACGCGCAGCGTGTTCTGGCTGTCGTCCTCCTCTGCGGTCAGCACCTCGATGACGATCTCGTCGCCGCCGGGGTGGCGCAGCTTGGCGTAGAAGGCCTCGCGCTTGTCCTGGGCCGCGTACCCGGTCTCGTCCTCCAGCAGCAGGAACCCGGCGAACTGGTCGAGTCTGGTGACCACGAAGTCGGCCAGGTTCACCCGGATCTGGGAGGCGAGCAGCCGCCGCTCGGCGCGTTCCGCGACCTCCGACCAGCGTTCGCGGTAGCGCGGCGCGGTGCTCTCGACGATCTCGCGCAGCTCCTCGGTGGCGAGCGGGCGGGCCTCGTCCCGTACGCGGGCGTAGGCGGCGGCCACCTCCGCGCGCAGCTGCTCCAGCTCCCCCATCGACCAGTGGCCGAGGTCGAACCGTACGGCCTCCTCGCCCTCCAGGCCGGAGACGGACACGTCCATGTCCCGCTCGATCATGGCGCGTACGGCGTCGAGCTCCTGGGCGGCGTCGGACCGCGCGCCGGTCCACTCGCGGTGGCGCAGCTCCAGGGTGACGCGCAGGTCGCTCAGCTCGTGGTAGACGGTCTGCGCCAGGCCCAGCGCGGCCTCAGGCGTGCCCTGGGCGAGGTTGCGCTCCACGGTGGCGAAGCGTTGCTCCAGCGCGGCGAGCCTGCCGGGCTCGTACCGTTCGTGGGGGAAGGCGGCGGCGATGAGGTCGCGCATGGCGCTCGCCTCGGAGAGTGTGGCAGTGGCGGTCCGCGACGCCACGCGGCGGCCGTCCTCCAGGTCGCCGAGGCGGGCCTCGGTCTTGGCGAAGGCCTCCTGCCGCTCGGTGCGTGCGCGGGCGATCTCGGCCCTGAGCGCGCGCTCGCGCTCGGCCAGCCGGGCCCGCAACTCCCTGCGCAGTTCGCGGCCGGAGGCGAGCATCCGCTGCTCCAGCTCCTCGCCGTGCTCGCGCAGGCGCCGGTTGGTGTCCTGTTCGAGCTGCCTGGCCTGCTCGCTGAACCCGGCCACGACCTGCTCGACCCGCTCCTGCCGGTCGTGCATGGCCTGCAGGCCGCTCTGCGCGCCCTCCATGGCGCGCTGCCTGACCTCCTCCATGACGGAGTCGTCGATCGCCCATCGGGCCAGCGGCGCGGCCACCCTGGTACGGAACCATTCGGACATGTCGACGTGATACTGCTTCTTCCCGCTCATGGCATCCTGCCTCCGCCCTGCCCAGTGTCGAACGCGTCGAGCAGGCCCGGAGGTGGCACGCCGACGAGGAGGACCTCCTCGTCGCGCACCCTGATCTCGGCCCTGCGCGCGCCATGGGTGAAGTCGTGGGCCGCCAGGCGGCCGGTGAGATGGTGCACGCGCTGGTTGGCGCTGCCGCGCAATCCCGCGCCGTCGTCGAGCGCGGCCACGTAGCGGCCGTCGATGAGGACGTCCACCTGGGCCAGCAGGTCGCGCACGCCGGCGCGGGCGCGCAGGCGTTCGAGGCGGTGGCCGGTGAAGCAGATGACCGTGACGTCGCGGACGAGTCTGGCCAGCCTGGCGACCTCGGCCAGCCCGGCGGCCTGCTCCATGGGCTCGCCGCCGCTGAAGGTCAGCCCGGTCACGCCTGGGTCGCTCAGCAGCTCGGCGACGAGCGGAGCAGGTTCGACGAGGCGGGCCGGCTGGTCGGGGATCCAGTCGGGCGCCATGCAGCCGGGGCAGCGGAAGGGGCAGCCCTGAACCCATACGGCCGAGCGGCGTCCCGGGCCCAGCACCGATGTGCCGACGCACGTCGCCGCGACGTTGAGAAGCGACCCCCCGTGTGACCGCCTGTCCGGCGGTGACGGTCGCTGGAAAGTGTTGGGCATGACACCCTGCCTGGTCCAGCGATTCTCCCTGGGGGCAAATGTACACTCATGTCCGCGCGAAATCGGAGTGCTTTATGGAGCGGTGCCGGTCACCGCGATACCGTCCACCCCATGACGAGATCCCTGCATGAACGCGCAGTCGTGGCCGACACTCACAACGACCTGCTCATGGCCGTCTCTGCCCGGCCGCCGCGGCAGTGGGCCTCGTTCTTCCGTGACAGATGGCTGCCCCAGCTCCGCGACGGCGGCGTGAACCTCCAGGTGCTGCCCGTCTTCATCGACGACCAGTATCGGCCGGAGGGCGCGCTGCGGCAGACGTTGCGCATGATCGAGTGTGCTCACGTGCTGGCGGAGGGGAATCCTGGGCACGTGCGGCTCTGCCTCGACGCCGCCGACATCGACCACGCGCTCGACGAGGGGAAGATCGCCCTGGTGCTCGCGCTGGAGAGCATGCCGGGCCTGGACGAGAGCGTCGAGCTGATCCCGACCGTCCACCGCCTGGGCGTCCGGGTGGCCTCCATCGCGCACTTCGGGCGCACCCCGCTGGCCGACGGCAGCGGCGAGGACGCGACGGGCAGCGGGCTGACCTCGAACGGCGTCGCCGCCCTGGCGGAGATGGAGCGGCTCGGCATGGTCTTCGACGTCTCCCACCTGGGCGCCTCCGGCCTCGCCCACGTGCTGGAGCTGGCCACCAAGCCGGTCATGGCCACCCACTCCTCGGCCCGCGCCCTGCGCGACCACCACCGCAACCTCACCGACGAGCAACTGCGCGCCGTGGCCGCCACCGGCGGCGTCATCTGCGTCAACTTCTTCGCCCCCTTCCTCGCCGAGCGCGAGGAGGACATGACGCTCGACCGCCTGCTCGACCACATCGAGCACATCGTGTCCGTGGCCGGGATCGACCACGTGGGGCTCGGCCCCGACTTCATCCGCGAGGTGATGGACGACCTGACGCCGCCGTGCTGCGAGGACGTGCACACGAGAGGCGTGGACCCGAAGCGGGCCGTGCCCGGGCTGGAGGGCCCGGCCGGGCTGCCCATGGTGACCGAGGGGCTGCTGGCGCGCGGCGTACCGGAGAAGGACGTGCTGCGGATCATCGGCGGCAACGTGCGCCGCTTCCTCGGGGAGCGGTTTGCATGAACGAGATGATCGAGGACCTGGAGGAGCTGGTCCTGTGCGAGTCCTTCTCCAGTGATCTGGAGGCCGTGGCCCGCAGCGCGAAGCTCGTGGCCGCGATGGGAGCCCGTCATCTGGGCGTCGGGCCGGAGTTCCTGGTGATCGACGGCGTCACGCACCTGCGCTGGTCGTTCGGCACGCCCAGGGTGCTGCTGCTCGGGCACCACGACACGGTCTGGCCGATGGGCACCCTGGCCACGCACCCGTGGTCCCTGGTGGACGGCGTGGCGCGCGGGCCGGGGGTGTTCGACATGAAGGCGGGGCTGGTGCAGACCTTCCACGCCCTGGCCGGGCTCGGCTCCCTCGACGGCGTCACGCTGCTGGTCACCGGGGACGAGGAGGTCGGCTCGACCACCTCCTCCCAGCTGATCCGGGACACCGCGCGCGGGCTGGCCGCCGCCTTCGTCATGGAGGCCAGCGCCGACGGCGGGGCGCTGAAGACCGCCCGCAAGGGCACCTCGCACTACTCCGTCAACGTGCACGGCAGGGCCGCGCACGCCGGGCTCGAACCGGAGAAGGGGGCGAACGCGGGCATCGAGCTGGCGCACCAGATCCTGGCCGTCGCCGCCATCGGCGCGGGCGCCACCACGGTCACGCCCACGGTGCTGACGGGCGGCTCGACGGTCAACACGGTCCCCGCCGCGGCCTCGGTGGGCGTGGACGTGCGGGTGGCGGAGGTCGCGGAGCAGGAGCGGGTGGACGCGGCGATGCGGGCGCTGCGGCCGGTCGTGTCCGGCACCCGGCTGGAGATCCTCGGCGGGCCCAACCGGCCGCCGCTGGAGGCGTCGATGTCGGCGGCGCTCTTCTCGCTGGCGCGGGAACTGGCGGCCGTGCTGGAGCTGGAGCCGCTGACCTCGGCCTCGGTGGGCGGAGCCTCCGACGGCAACTTCACGGCCGGGGTGGGGTGCCCGACGCTCGACGGCCTGGGGGCGGTGGGCGGCGGGGCGCACGCGGACCACGAGCATGTCATCGTGGCCGAGATGCCCGGGCGTACCGCGTTGTTGCGGGCGTTGGTCGAGACGGTTCGTTAGGGGTGCCGCGGGC
>NZ_JBHSPA010000001.1:0-51758 GCF_042656245.1 Nonomuraea insulae | reverse complement strand
CGCGGCACCTCAGGTCAGACGACCGGGCCCAGCTTGCGCTCCATCACGCAGCGGTTGGGGAACTGCTCCTGGTACGGGTTCGGCCTGCCGTACCAGTGCCCTCTCACCTCCACCGTGACCGGGTCCCAGATCAGCGGGCAGGGCCCGGGATCGACGTCCAGATTCCCGAACCACCCGTCCACGCCGCGCAGCGCGTCGCAGGCTTCCCTCGGGCGCGGGTGCACGCCCCCGTCCGGGTCGCACGTCAGGCGGAAGGCGTACGCCCCGCCGTCGGCGGGAGTGATGGTGATGATGGACTCCGCTCCCGAGGCGGCGTTGGCGGGAAGCGCCGCGAACGGCACGGTGAGGGTGGCGGCCGCGCACAGTCCGAGCGCGGCCAGTCTGCGGGCTGCGGTCAGTATGAGCGTCATGGGGGAACCTCCCTGGTCAACGGACGTCCCGGGGCGGGACGGCGCACGCATCATGACTACCGTCAGTGACCGATCTGCGGCTATTGGTGATACAGCCAGCTAGTTGTGAGCGCCCTGATACGGAGAGCTATCCATGCAGGTCATAGACGTGCGGCGTTACGCAGTGGTAATTAACTGGCTATTCCACTGGCGTTTCGGATCTCTGTAATGTGACGAACAGGTAAGCCGAACAAGGAGATCCGCAATGGCGGAATTCACCCCCACTGTTCCCACGCGAGTCCTGCCGCCCGTCGCCGTTCGCGACCTTCCAGAACCACCCCGATCCACCTGGCGCATCATCGGCCCGGGCCTGGTCGGCGCCGGCGTGGGGCTGGCGTCGGGAGAGTTCATCCTCTGGCCGTACATCGCCTCACAAGTCGGCCTCGTCTTCATCTGGGGAGCCGCGATCGGCATCATCACCCAGTGGTTCCTCAACATGGAGATCGAGCGTTACACCCTGGCCACCGGCGAAACCGCGCTCACCGGGTTCAGCCGGATGTGGAAACACTGGGGCCTGGTCTTCGTGCTCATGACGCTCGGCTCGAACCTCTGGCCGGGCTGGGTGACCACGTCCGCGACCATGGTGACGTACCTGACGGGCTCTGGTGAGGGCTCCGTACGGTGGATCGCCATCGGCATGCTGGTGGTGATCGCGCTCGGCCTGACGCTGGCGCCCGTGATCTACACCGCGCTGGAACGGGTGATCTTCGTGAAGATCGCCCTGGTGGCGACGCTGGCGGTGGTCGCGATCGTGCTCGCGATCACCGCCGAGAGCTGGCTGGAGCTGGGCAGGGGCCTGAGCGTCGGGGCCGAGTTCCCGGTGCCGCCGCTGGACTTCGCCGTGCTGATGGGCGCCATCGCCTACGCCGGAGCGGGCGGCGGCCAGAACCTGTGCCAGAGCAACTGGATCCGCGACAAGGGCTTCGGCATGGGCCTCTACGTCCCGCGCCTGGTCAGCCCCGTCACCGGCCACGAGGAGGCGGCCTCATCGACCGGCTTCCAGTTCGCGCCGACCAAGGAGAACCTGGCGCGCTGGAAGAACTGGTGGCGCTTCGCGAACGTCGAGCAGGCGTCGACGTTCGCCCTGGTGTCGTTCGTGACCATCGCGCTGATGTCGATGCTGGCCTACTCCACCGTCTTCGGTAAGCCGGGCCTGGAGAACGGCATCGGCTTCCTGCAGGTCGAGGGCCAGGTGTTGCAGGACACCGTCGGCGCCTGGTTCGGGGTGCTGTTCTGGGTGATCGGGGCACTGGCCCTGTTCGCCTCGGCCATGGGCATCGTGGACTACACCTCGCGCCTGGCATCCGACACGATCAAGACGGTCTACCTGCGCGACAAGCCCGTCTCGGTGAACCGGGTCTACTTCTACACGGTCTGGGCCATGGCGCTGATCGGGACCGCGATCCTGCTGGCCGGGCTCGACCAGCCGCTCATCCTGCTGGTGTTCTCGGCGTGCTTCGCGGCCGTGATGATGTTCGTGTACTCGATCCTGCTGATCATCCTCAACCGGCGAGCGCTGCCGCAGGCCATCAAGGTGCGCTCCTACCGGCTGGGGGCGCTGATCTGGTCGGTCGCGTTCTTCGGCACGCTGACCGTCATCGTGGTGATCCAGCAGGCGCAGAAGCTCTTCGGTTGACCTCAATCGCACTTGAGGTTGCACACTCGGCGGCATGAACGTTGTCGAGGTAACGAAGTTCGGCGGTCCCGAGGTGCTCGTGGCCGCGCAGGCCCCCGATCCCGTCTCGGGGCCTGGGCAGGTGCTGGTCGGCGTGTCGGCGGTGGACGTCATGTCCATCGACGCGCAGTTGCGTGCCGGGTGGGGGCAGGACTGGTACCCCGCCCGGCCGCCGTTCGTGCCGGGCACCGGGGTGGCCGGGCGGGTGTTGTCGGTGGGCGACGGCGTGGATCCCGGATGGACGGGACGGCGGGTCGCCGCGCTGCTCCCGGCCGGCGGGTACGCGGAGCGCGCCGTGGCCGGTGTGGAGGCCGTCGTGGCGGTGCCCGACGAGGTGCCGCTGTGGCGGGCGGCGGCGCTGATCCAGGTGGGGCCCGCCGCGCTGAGCCTGGTGGGGGCGGCCGGGCTGGAGCCGGGCGCGCGGGTGCTGGTCACGGGGGCCGGTGGGGCGCTTGGCCTGCCGATCGTCCAGCTCGCGCGGGCGGCGGGGGCCCAGGTGACGGCGGCGGCGCACGGCCCCGCCAAACGGGCGGCGGCCCTGGATGCGGGCGCGGCGGAGGCCGTCGGCTACGAGGAGCTCGCCGGGCGGTTCGACGTGGTGTTCGACGGGGTCGGCGGTGAGGTCGGCGCGGCCGCGTTCCGGCTGCTGGGCAGCGGCGGGAGGTTCTTCGCGTACGGGGTCCCCAGCGGTTCCACGGCTCCGGTCGACCCGGCGGAGGCCGAGCGGCGGGGGGTGCGCCTGGTCGGCATGGAGCAGGTGCAGTTCTCCCCCGACGAGTTCAGGCGGCTCGCCACGCTGAGCATGGAGGAGCTCGCGGCGGGCAGGCTGACGACCACCGTCGGCCTGGCCCTGCCGCTGGAGCGGGCGAGCGAGGCGCACGCCGCGCTGGAGGCCCGCGAACTGGTCGGCAAGGCCGTCCTGCTCGTCACCGCCCAGGCCGTCCGCTACCACCGGCTCGGCGGGCCCGAGGTGCTGGAGCTGGAGGAGATCCCGCTCCCCCAGCCGGGCCCCGGCCAGGTACGCGTCGCGGTCAGGGCGGCCGGGGTGAACGGCATCGACTGGAAGCTGCGCACGGGCTTCCCCGGCGCCCAGTTCGACGGCCCCCAGCGCACCGGGATCGAGCTGGCGGGGACGGTCGACGCGCTCGGCCAGGGGGTGACCGGCCTGCGGCTGGGCGAGGCGGTGTACGGCCAGGTGGTGTTCGGCGCGCTGGCCACTCATGCGATCGCCGAGGCGGACGCCCTGGTGGCCAAGCCGGACGAGCTCACGTACGAGGAGGCCGCCGCGCTGCCCGTGGCCGTCGAGACCGCCACCCGCACGCTGCGCGAACTCGACCTCCAGAAGGGGCAGACGCTGCTGATCCACGCGGTCGCGGGCGGCGTCGGGCTGGCCGCCGCGCAACTCGCCCGCGCGCTGGGCGCCAAGGTCATCGGCACCGCGAGCGAGCGCCACCACGACGTCCTGCGCGGCCTCGGCGTGCACCCCGTCACCTACGGCGAGGGCCTGGAGGAGCGCCTCCCGCACACCGTGGACCGGGTGCTGGACGCCTCGGGCAGGGACGTGCTGGAGTTGTCGGTCAAGCTCACCGGCGACCCCGCCAAGGTGATCACGATCGCGGACATGGCCGGCGCGAACCGCCTGGGTGTGCGCTTCTCGACCGGCGCGGGCTCCGGCCCCGCCGCCAAGGCCGAGGTCCTGCGCGCGGCCGGCGACGTGCGGGTGCCGGTCGCCGAGGTGTTCCACCTGGAGCGGGCCGCCGACGCCCATCGCCGCAGCGAGGACGGCCACTTCCTGGGCAAGCTCGTCGTCAACGCGGAAGCCTCTTTTCCGCATTAGCGGGCACACTGGTGCGCATGCTGGAAACCTCGGCCCGCCTGCTCAAGCTGCTGTCCCTGCTCCAGGCGCACCGTGACTGGTCGGGACCGGAGTTGTCCGCCCGGCTCGGCGTCTCGACCAGGACGATCCGCAACGACGTCGAGCGCCTGCGCTCGCTCGGCTACCCGGTGCACGCCACGCCAGGGGCGGCGGGCGGCTACCGGCTGGGCGCGGGCGCCGCGCTGCCGCCGCTGCTGCTCGACGACGAGGAGGCCGTCGCGGTCGCGGTCGGGCTGGGGCGCGCGGCCGGGGGCGGCGTCGAGGGCATCGAGGAGACCTCGGTACGGGCGCTGGCCAAGCTGGAGCAGGTGCTCCCCGCCCGGCTGCGGCGCCGGGTGAACGCGCTCAACACCTACACCGTGCAGATCCCCGGCAACGCGCCCTCCGTGGCGCCCGACGTGCTGACCACGATCGCGAACGCGGCCCGCGACCACGAGCGGCTGCGCTTCGACTACACGGGCCACGAGGGCGGCACGAGCGTGCGGAACGCGGAGCCGTACCGGCTGGTGCACCGGCGCGGCCGCTGGTACCTGCTCGGCTACGACACGGACAGGCAGGACTGGCGCACGTTCCGGGTGGACCGGATCCACCCTCGCTCACCCTCGGGCCCCCGCTTCACCCCGCGCGAGCTGCCTGGCGACGGCGACGTGGCCGCGTACGTGGAGAAGGGCGTCAGCACGGCGATGTGGCGCTACCACGCCACGGTGCTGCTGCACGCCCCGGCCGAACAGGTGCGGGCGCTGCCGCTGGCACTGGATATCGAGCCCGTGGACGCCGCCACCTGCCGGGTCAGGCTGGGCGGCGACGACCTGGACGGGATGGCGGTGTGGATCGGGCACATCGGCGTGGACTTCGAGGTGCTCGACCCGCCCGAGCTGGCCGAGTGCGTACTGCGGCTGTCAGAGCGCTACCGGCGGGCCGTCAGCGGCCGGTAAGGCCCCGGTCAGCGGGCCCGGGCAGGCTCGGGGACATGAAGAACATGACACACGTCGCGGGCGGCAAGAGCGACTTCCAGCTCGTCACCCACCTGACGCTGTCCGGCAGCCAGTTCGAGATCGGCCGGGCGCTCACCGAGGAGGCCAGGCGGCTGGGCTGGGCCCCCACACCGGCCGACCCGATCGTGAACCGGGCCCGCAGGACCTGGTTCGAGCGGCACTGGCCGCAGCACCACTCCCGCATGGACGGCGCGGCCTCCGCCCTCGGCCTCGACCCCGACCAGGACGAGGTGGCCCTCGACGGGCTGAGCTTCGTCCCGGAGGGCTCCGGCTGCTCGGCCCTGTGGGTCCCGCCGACGGCCGCCACGGACGGCCACGGGCGGGTCGGCCGCAACTACGACTTCTTCACCTGGACCACCAGCGAGATCATGGGCGGCGCGCCGAAGCAGAACGAGCTGCCCATGTCCGCCCGCCCCTACGTGATCACCACGATCCCCGACGAGGGGCTCTCCTCCGCCGTGATCACGATGTCCGACCTCGACGGCTGCATGGACGGCGTCAACTCGGCCGGGCTCGCGGTCATGCTGCTCATCGCCGACTTCGAGAGCGCCACGCCGCCGGAGAGCGTCACGCCGCAGGTCGGGCTGGGCAGCCTGCACCTGCCCCGGTTCCTGATCGACACCTGCGAGAACGTAGACCAGGCCAAGCAGGCGCTGCTGAGCGCCAAGCAGTACGACCACGGCACGCCCCTGCACTACCTGGTCGCCGACGCGAACGGCCAGGCGTTCGTGTGGGAGCGGGGCAGGGACGGCGGCGAGCACATCGTCGAGTTCGGCGACGGCCCGCTCTGCGTGACCAACCACCTGCTGCACCGCAACCCGGACCCGATGAACCTGCCCGAGGACACCGAGTCCAGCTTCGCCTCCTACGGCCGGCTGCGCTCGCTGTACGAGCGCAGCAAGGGCGCCACCATGTCACCGCGGGACCTGCGTGACAGCCTGCGCGAGGTCCAGGCGGCCGAGGACCCGGCCGCGCCGTTCCGCACGTTGTGGAGCACGGTCTTCGACACCACTGACCGCACCCTGTCCACCCGCTTCTACCTGGGCGACGGCGACCGTTACAGCGAGGAGCTGGTGTTCCCGGCCTCCCCCAGATAGTCCAGGCGCACCTTCGAGCGCGACAACTTGCCGGTCGGGGTACGCGGGAGCACGTCGCGGTACTCGATCACCCTCGGCTGCTTGAACCTGGCGATCCGCGGCCCGCAGTGCTCAAGCAGCTCGGCGGTCAGCTCGGGCCCCGGCGCGACCCCCTCGGCGGGCTGCACGAGGGCGACCACCTTGTGGCCCCACTCCTCGTCGGGCACCCCGATGACGGCCACGTCGGCCACCGCGGGGTGCTCCAGCAGGGCGGCCTCGATCTCGGCTGGGTAGATGTTCACCCCGCCGGAGACGATCAGGTCG
Source organism: Nonomuraea insulae (assembly GCF_042656245.1). Lineage (NCBI taxonomy): Bacteria > Bacillati > Actinomycetota > Actinomycetes > Streptosporangiales > Streptosporangiaceae > Nonomuraea > Nonomuraea insulae. The sequence goes on along the minus strand of NZ_JBHSPA010000001.1, from coordinate 45,363 downwards.
GTACGCCGGTCGCACAGGAACAGGTAGCCGTCGGAGTCGAGGTAGCCGATGTCACCCGGGGCGTACCACTCGCCCAGCATGCTGGCGGCCGTCTTGGCCGGGTCCTTGCGGTACTCGAAGGTGCCCATGGCCGACTTGACGTAGATCAGGCCGGGCTCGCCCGGCGGCAGCTCCACGCCGTTCTCGTCGCAGATCTTGGCCTCGAACGTGGGCGCGGGCCGGCCCACGGTGCCCGGCCTGGCCAGCCATTCGTGCGGCTTGACCGCGAAGGCGATCGTGGACTCGGTCGAGCCGTAGTACTCGTACAGCACCGGCCCCCACCAGTCCATGATCCCTTGCTTGACCGCGACGGGGCAGGCGGCGGCGGTGTGGATGACCTGGCGCAGGCTCGACACGTCGAACTTGCCCCTGACCTCCTCCGGCAGCTGCAACATCCGGTGGAACATGGTGGGCACCATCATCGCGTTGGACACCCGGTGCCGCTCGATGAGCTCCAGGATGTTCAGCGGGTCGAACCTGGGCGTGATCACCACCGTGTGGCCCAGGTGCAGCGCGAACTGGGCGTGCGCGCACGGCGCCGAGTGGTACATCGGCGAGGTCACCAGGTGCGTCTCGTCGCCCGCCTTGAGGTCCACGACCTCGCCGAAGAACCACGTGTACAGCGGGACGAGCTTTTCCGGCTCGGCCCCGGCCAGCGGGCGCTGCACGCCCTTGGGGAATCCGGTGGTGCCGGAGGTGTACCACATGACCGCCCCGGCCGCCCGGTCCTCGGGCGCGGTCGTCGGCCGGCCCTCGGCCAGGCCGTCCGTCCCGGCCTCGCCGCCCGGCACGCTGTGGTCGGCGTCCGTGATGACGATCTTGGCGTCGCAGTCGCCCAGGATGTACGCCACCTCGGACGCGGTCAGATGCCAGTTGACCGGCACGTAGTAGAGCCCGATCTGGCCGGTCGCCATGACCATGACCAGCGCGTCGATGCCATTGGGCAGCACGCCCGCGACGACGTCCCCGGTGCCGAGCCCGCGGGCCCGCAGGCCGTGCGAGACCTGGTTGACGCGGGCGAGCAGGTCGCCGTAGGAGGTCTCGGCGCCGTCGGTGTCGATCACCGCGAGGCGGCCGGGGTCGGCGGCGGCGATGGCGTAGAAACCCGGTAGGTCGCTGACGTCCATTTAGAGCTCCAGCAGTTGAGCGAGTCGGGCGCGGTGCACACGCGGTGGGCCGAGCAGCACTTCGTCCGCCTTGGCCCTTTTGTAGAACAGGTGGGCGTCGTGTTCCCACGTGTAGCCGATGCCGCCGTGCAGCAGCAGGTGGTCGCGGGCCACCTCGAAGCAGGCGCGGCCGACGTACGCCTGCGCCAGGGCGGCGGCCTCGGGCAGCTCGTCGGGGGCCTCGTCGGCGGCCCACGCGGCGTATCTGACGATGGACTCGGCCTGTTCGAGCTTGCCGTGCATGTCGGCGAGCTTGTGCTTGACGCCCTGGTAGGAGCCGATGTAGCGGCCGAAGGCGACGCGGACCTTGGCGTAGGCGACGATGGCGTCCAGCGCCGCCCGCATCACCCCGAGCTGCTCGGCGGCCAGCGCCACGCACAGCCGGTCGGCGATGCCGTGCTCCGGCGCCGGGCCGAGCACGCGCACGGGCGCGCCCTCCAGCACGACCTTCGCCTGGCCGCGCGTGAGGTCGAGCGTCTCCAGCGCGGTCCTGGTCACGCCGGGGCCCGCCAGCTCGACGGCCACCATGACCAGGCCGTCGCCGGTGCGCGCGGGAACGACCAGGACGTCCGCGTCCATGCCGGAGAGCACCTGCGGCAGCGTGCCGCTCGCCGTCGTGCCGTCGGAGGCGACCTCGCTCTCGTCCAGCGTGGCCGCGATCCGGCCCTCGGCGATGCCCGACATCAGCTCTTTGTCGGGCACCAGGGTCAGCGCGAGAGCGGTGAACGCGGTGGCCAGGAAGGGGCCGGGCAGCAGGGCCGCGCCCGTCTCCTCCAGCGCGACCGCCAGCTCGGACAGGCCCGCGCCGGCGCCGCCGTACTCCTCGGGGATGATCAGGCCCGACAGGCCCAGCTCGCCGTTGAGTCGGGCGTACACCTGGGGGTCGTAGCCGTCGCGGACCTTGGGCAGCGGCGAGGCGGTGCGCAGGAAGTCGCGTACGGCGGCGCGCAGCTCCTGCTGTTCCTGGCTGAGTACGAGCTTCACGCCTGCGTCCCCACCTTCAGGTCCTTGAACGGCACGGTTTTGTCCACCCGAGGCTCCGGCGGCAGGCCGAGCACGCGGTCGCCGACGATGTTGCGCATGATCTCGTTGGTGCCGCCACCCAGCGCCATGCCGGGCGCCATCGAGATCGCGCGGGCGAGCGGATGGCCGGCCAGCGCCGCCTCAGGACCGACCAGCCGCGTGGCCAGGTCCGCCTGGTAGAGGGTCAGCTCGGCCAGCAGCAACTTGGCGGCGCTGCCCCGCGCGCCGGGGAAGATCCCGGCCCTGGTCTCCTGGGCCAGCCGCTGGTTGAACAGCGCCAGGGCGCGGCTGCGGATGTGCAGCTCGACGAGCTCGTCGCGGACCAGCGGGTCATCGGTGTCGACGACCTTGCGCAGTGCCTCCAGCGAGGCGGGGTTGTCCTTCTGCCCGCCCATGCCGACGCCCGCCGAGATCGACAGCCGCTCGTGCAGCAGCGTCGTGACGGCCACGCTCCAGCCGTCGTTGACCTCGCCCACGCGGTGCTCGTCAGGGATGGTCACGTTGTCGAAGAAGATCTCGTTGAAGTTGGCCCTGCCGGACATGTCCTTCAACGGCCTGACCGTCACGCCGGGGTGGTGCATGTCCACCACGAACATGGTCAGCCCCTTGTGCTTGGGCACCTCCACGTCGGTGCGGGCCAGCAGCAGCCCCCAGTCGGCGTAGTGGGCGACCGAGGTCCACACCTTCTGGCCGTTGACGATCCAGTGGTCGCCGTCGAGCTCCGCCTTGGTCTGCAGGCTGGCCACGTCGCTGCCGGCGCCGGGCTCGGAGAAGAGCTGGCACCAGATCTCCTCGCCGCGCAGCAGTGGCCGGACGAAACGCTCGCGCTGGTCGTCGGTGCCCCGGTCGACGATCGTGGGGCCGGTCATGCCCAGGCCGATCGAGAAGACGTACGTGGGCAGGGTGTAGGCGGCGGCCTCCTCGGCGAACACACGGTCTTCCGCCTGTGTCAGACCCTGGCCGCCCCATCGCTCCGGCCAGGTGATTCCCGAGTAGCCGGCGTCGTACAGGCCGGCCATGAAATCTCTGGCACGGGCGATCCCGTCCGTCTCCGCGTAGTCGTCGGACGGCACGTTCCGCTGCAGCCAGGCCCTGGCCGCACGCCGATAATCCTCAAGGTTCACATCGACTCCTCGGCATCAGTGCTCACTTACTCTAGTCAGGTCATCGCGGCACGCATAGAGCATTGCTCTGGAGGTCGCCGCGGCGCTGTTGGCGCCGGCGCGAGACCGGGGACAAGCCACGACGGCAGGCGCGGATCGAGGATTCGGCCACCGACGACCGTTTCGTCCTGGGGATGCCGGTTAAGGATGACTGAGGCAGTTTGTTGAGACCCCAACCGAAAGGCGTTCGGGACACGCGGTTACCATGATCAACCTGACCGCCGGCGAATGACCACGAGGGAGATCTTTATGCCAGAACCGTCCCGGTTTGTCCTATAAATCCCAGTGATCAGAAGTTAGAGTTACTCGCTGTGACAACAGGTTTCAGCCGATTACGGCGCGAGGATTTGCTGAAGACGGCCTGCGAGGTGATCGCGGAGCAGGGGTTCGGCCACACCAGGACCCTGGACATCGCCAGGGCCGCCGGGGTGAGCCAAGCGCTGCTCTTCTACCACTTCGAGACCAAGGAGCGGCTGCTCGCGCAGGCCTTCACCTATGCCGCCCGGCTGCATCTCAACGCGCTCGCGGACGTCGAGCGGTCCAAGGGCACGCCACTCGACCGCATGCGCTCCCTGCTGCGGCTCTGCTCCCCCGCCATCCCCACCGAGGGCTGGCGGCTGTGGATCGACGCCTGGTCCGAGGCGATGCGCAGCGTCGAGCTCGAAGAGATCTCGCGGAAGATCGACGCCAGGGGCCGCACGCTGATGCGTACGATCATCGAGGCCGGCGTGGAGTGCGACGAGTTCGTGTGCGAGATCCCCGACGACACCACGTGGCGGCTCTTCGCGCTGATAGACGGGCTGGCGGTCCAGACGCACGCGCATCCGAAGGTGTTGTCACGGCGACGGGTGAACGCGCTCATCCGTACGGCGGCGGCGAGCGAGTTGGGGGTGCCCGCGGAAAAGCTGTGATCCCGCCCCTTCCCAGCCTTATTGGATTCTCCGTACAATTGCTGGGCGAGGGAGAGGAGTGCATGCGATGACATCCGCACCGAGCTCTACCGCCGCCAGGGAACGTGACGAGAAGGTCGCGAGCGGGAGCGCGTACCGAGCGGTCATCGAACGCCTCTCGAAGGCGTCGGTGGACAAGCACTGGGAGCCGTACCGCGACATCCCGTGGGACGATCCGGAGTTCCAGGTGGACCAGACCGATCCGCGCTGGGAGCTGACCGGGGTGGACCGGCTGGGCGCCCACCCCTGGTATCGCGCCCGCTCACCCGAGGTGCGCGCGCGGATCGGGTTATGGCGGGTGGCCACCGCCATGAAGATCGGGCTGCAGTTCGAGAACCTGCTCAAACGCGGGCTGCTCAACTACGCCTACCGGCTGCCGAACGGATCCCCCGAGTTCCGGTACGTCTACCACGAGACCATCGAAGAGGGACATCACGGGATGATGTTCCAGGAGTTCGTGAACCGTACCGGGATGCCGATCCGCGGCATGCCCCGGCCGTTATCGATCATCGCCCAGGTGGCGCCCTGGATCCCGCTCGTCTCGACCGAGTTGTTCTTCGTGTTCGTGCTGGGCGGCGAGGACCCGATCGACCACGTCCAGCGCCGGCTGCTCAAGGACGGCAGGGCGCACCACCCGCTGGAAGAGACGATCATGCGCATCCACATCGCGGAGGAGGCCAGGCACATCTCGTTCGCCCGGCACTACCTGCGTAACCGGGTGCCGCGCCTGCCCGCCCACCGGCGGCTGCTGCTGGGCGTCGTCTCGCCGCTCATCCTCGGCGTGATGGCGCGCATCATGCTGGCGCCGCCCGGGCCGATGATCCGCCGCTTCCGGATCCCCGCCCACGTGGTGGCCGAGGTCTACCTGCGCAACCCGGAGGCCCGGCGGGAGATCCGCGACTCGGTGGGCAAGACGCGCGAGCTGTGCGCCGAGATCGGGCTGATCAACCCGCTCACCCGGCGGATCTGGCAGGTCATGGGGATCTGGGAGGCCACCTCCGCGTGACCGGTCTTCCATCGATGGGACCATGGACAGGTTCTCGAAGTGTTCGATGGAAGGTTCTGATCTGTGAGGCGGCTACTCACGGTCCTGCTGCTCGCGTTCGCCTCGGTGGGGGCGTTGTGCTCCCCCGCCATGGCGCACAACGTGCTGATCAGCAGCGACCCTGCCGACGGGGCCACGCTTTCCGCCTCGCCCGGGCGGGTGACGCTGGTGTTCGACCAGGCGGTGCGCCAGGGATACGCGCAGGTGGGCGTGACCGGGGCGGACGGCTCCTCGTGGGCCGACGGGAGTGCCGCCGTCGCGGCCGAGCGGGTGTCGGTGAAGGTGAAACCGCTGCCCGCCGGAGGCTCTTACGTCGTGGGCTACCGGATCCTGTCGGCCGACGGGCACCCGGTCACGGGGAAGATCACCTTCCGCCTGGCCGCGGACGCCTCCGGGGTCACGGCCGGGGCGGCTTCCGGCGGCACCAGCGCCGAGGCCGCCGAGGCGGCGGCCAACGGCGGGGCCGGGATGGCCGTGGTGTGGATCGTGGGCGCGCTGCTGGTGCTGGCGGCGGGCACCGCCGTGGCACTGCGCCGCTCCGGCCCGGCGGCACCGGCTTCCGGGGCTGAGGGGACGCGGTCGTGACGGTCGCCGCTCCTCCCCTGCCCCGGCAGCGCGTCGGCGGGCGGCTGGTCGTGGGCGCGTTCGGCGTGTGCGCGGTCGTCGCGGCCGTGGCGGCCAGTTCGTTCACCGCGCAGGAGGCCGTCCCCGGGATCCCCATGCCGGGACCGCTCGTGTCGTTCGGGCTGCCCGTCGTCCGTGTGCTGCTCGACCTGGCCGCCGTGGCCGCGGTCGGGCTCAGCCTGCTGCCCAAGCTGCTCGGCTTCAGCGACCCGGACCGTACCGAGCCGGTGCTGGTCAGGGTGCGCCCGCTGGCCGTGATCGCCGCCTGGGCGTGGGCGATCTGCGCGCTGCTCACCATCGTCTTCCAGACCGCCGAGCTCAATCCCGGCGCCGTGCCGACGTTCGGGATGATCGCCGGCTACATCGGGAGCGTCGGCACGGGTCAGGGGCTGCTGTTCAGCGCGGCGTGCGCGCTGGTGGCGGCCGGCATCGGGCTGATGGCGGTGCGGTTCGGCGAGAAGGTTCCCGCCGAGCTGCGGGTGATCGTGGCGTTGTTCGGGCTGTTGCCGATCCCGGTCACCGGGCACGCGGTCAACTCGGTCTGGCACGACCCCATCATGATCTCGATGGAGATCCACGTCATGGGCGCGGCGGCCTGGACGGGCGGGCTGGTGGCCACGGCCGCGTTCCTGGCGCCGCACCGGGACCTGCTGGCCAGGGTGATGCCGAAGTTCTCCAGGATGGCCACGGTGTGCCTGCTCATGGTGGCGCTGTCCGGCCTCGTCACGGGGCTGGGCACGATGGCGCTCACGCCCGGGGTGAAACTGCCGGACGCGATCGTGACCAGCCACTACGGGCTGCTGGTCGTGGTCAAGACCGCCCTGGTGGCGCTGCTGGTGCCGCTGGCCGCGCACATCCGCTTCCGGCTGCTGCCCGCCATCCGCCGTGGCCAGGCCACCGCCCTGGTGGGCTGGGCGGCGGCCGAGGTGGGCGTGATGGGGCTGGCGTACGGCGTGGCGGTGGCGATCACCCGCGCCTCGATCGCCTGAGAGCCTTCTACGGCGTCGCAGCCGTCTACGGCGTGGGGGCGCGCCGCCGCAGACGGCATAGCGGCTGTCCACGGCGTGGGGCCGCCGCAGACGGCATGGCCGCCGTCTACGGCGTGGCGGGGGTGACCACGGGCGGGGGTGGGGCGGGGACCGGCAGGGGCCTGCGCCTGGCCGCGAACCATTCGATGGCCAGCCAGGCGACGAGCAGCCCGAGCCCGGCCCACACGGCCGACGACGTGGCCAGTGGCGGCGCCCCCAGCAGCTCTTTCTGGCCCATGAGGGCCCCGTACACCGGCCCCATGACCGCGTTCTGCGCCATCAGCGCGCCAAAGGCGCCGGCCGTCACGCCGACCGCCCCCAGGACCGCCCGGACGGCGGGCATCCGTACCAGGAATGCCACGTCCACCAGCACCCCGCCCACGATGAGGAAGAACGGCAGCGCCGACGGCGGGAACCCGGTGTAGGTCAGCAGTGGCCAGGCCACCGTCCTGAACCCCACGTACGCCGCCGCGACCAGGGTGGCGGCGCCGAACCTGCCGATCATCAGCCTGGCCGCCACCAGCACCGACAGCCCGACGACCACCGCGTACACGGGGTAGAGGTAGTCCGGCACGGGCAGCGTGAACCCGGTCATCATCACCCGGTCCACCGGCCGCCCCATCTGGTCGGCCGCGAACTGGAGCAGGATCTTCTCGGCGTAGACGGCGTGGTTGTCCCAGGCGCCGAGCGACAGGATGCCGTACTCCTGGTGCTGCTCGGGAAAGTGCACGTTCTCCAGGAAGAACGCGAGGAACGCCCCCAGCACGACCACCCGCTCCCGTCCCGGCGGCGCGCCCATGAACCAGCCGCGGACCACACCCGCGATCATGAAGAACGTTCCAGCGTAGAGCATGATGTGCGACGGGCTCCACGAGGTGATGTCGAGCCCGTTGACCCGGTGGTTGATCAGGTCGAGCGGCACCGCGATGAGGAAGATCCCGGTGCCCCACTGGATGAGCCGGAGCGCGGCCTTGTCCACGCCGTAGCCGGTGTAGCCGTGGATCACGGTCAGGGCGACGGCGAGGGCCGTGCCGGCGGAGTTGAGCAGGTGGGGCGGGGCCAGGTCGTCGCGCAGCCACATGAAGTGCCACGAGACGTCCCAGGCGGAGCCGAGCACCTTGAACGTGAACGCCACCAGCCAGCCGAAGTAGAGCACCCTGAACAGATCTTGCGGCGTGTCGCGGCCGGCCTCGCCGCGGGTCCAGTAGGGGAGGGCCCAGGCGGCGGCCTTTTTGAAGGATGCTGGAGACTTCACGGGACTGAATCTTACGGTCATCGGTGCCACTGTCCCGCGATGAGTCCGTTCGACCGTCTTTGACTGGCGGCACAATATCGCCCATGCCCTTCGACATCCGGCCCGCCCTCGCCCAGGACTCGGCCGCCATCGAGGCCGTGTGGATCGCCACCTGGCGCGTCGCCTACCGCGGACTCATGCCCGACGCGTACCTGGCGGGGTGCTCCCGGCCGAGTTCTCGACCGGCATGGGACGCGCGTTGATGACGGCGGCCACAGACGCGATCTCGGCGGCCGGCGGCACGGAGGCCGGGCTGTGGGTGCTGGCGGACAACCCCCGGGCACGCCGGTTCTACGAGCGGTACGGGTTCACGCCGTCGGGCCGGACGAAGACGCCGGCGAATCCGCCGCTGGAGGAGGTGCACTACCGGCTGAGGCTCGCAGGGAGAACATGAGAGGGATCCTGGGGGCGTCGCCGGGCATGCGGTAGACGCCGCCGTCCTCGGTCAGGGTGGGGAAGCGGCGGAAGACCGTGTGATCGTGTTCGTGCAGGAACTCCACGCGCAGCCCGGCCGCCGCGACCGCGCTGACGATCTCGCCGAGTTCGTGCCGGAACTGTACGGAGGTCTGGTATTCGAGGATCTCGGAGCCGGTGTAGGTGTACGGATATTCCCAGACGTGGGGGCCGGGGTCGAAGTAGTGGTGGGTGACCTTGGCGCCCGTTTCGTCATCCAGTACGTCGGCGAACGGGTGAAATTCCGCGATATACAGACTTCCGCCCGGCTTTAGCAGTGCTGCGACCGTTTCGGCCCACCGGGTGAGATCGGGCAGCCAGACCAGGGCGCCGACGCCCGTGTAGACGATGTCATACCTCTCACCGAGCGCCTCGGGCGCGTCGTAGACGTCGGCGGTGACGAACTTCGCCGGGATGCCGCATTCCGCGGCGATCCTCCTGGCCTGCTCGATGGCCGGTTCCGAGAAGTCGAGCCCGGTCACCTCCGCGCCTCGCCTGGCCCAGCCGAGGGTGTCGAGGCCGAAGTGGCACTGCAGATGCGCCAGAGTGCGTCCGGCCACCTCGCCCACCTCGTCGATCTCGAACGGGCGCAACGGGTCGCGGCCCGCCTTGAAACCCTCGACGTCGTAGAAGGCACTGCCGACGTGGATGGGGACTCTCGCGTTCCAGTTGGCCCGGTTGACCTGCAGATAGTCGTTCATGGTCATGATCGTAGGCGTCGGCTCGGCGCCGGCGCATCGGCATTTTTCCAGGAGCGTCGTCAGCGGTGGCGCAGGCGTACGGGGAGGTGTTTGAGGCCGTTCTGGAAGTTGGACGTGAGCCGCCGAGCGGTTCCGGCCGGCTCGACGTCCCAGGCGAGCAGTTCCCTGAACACCGAGCGGAACTGGGCGCGGGCCAGGTGGGCGCCGAGGCAGAAGTGCGGGCCGAAACCGAAGCTGACGTGGTCGTTCGGGGTGCGGGCGATGTCGAAACGGTCAGGGTCGGGGAAGACGGCCGGGTCGCGGTTGGCGCCGGCGTGGTAGACGACCACCTTGTCGCCCGCTCTGATGGGCCGGCCGGCGAGGGTGAGGTCGCGGGTGGCCGTACGCCTGAAGTGCATGACCGGCGGCCAGAAGCGGAGCATCTCCTCGATCGCGGAGTCCAGCAGGGAGGGATCCTCGCGGAGACGGGCGAACTCGGCGGGGTGCTGGAGCAGCGTGCACAGCCCGCCGGGGATGCCGTTGCGCAGGGTCTCGTTCCCGGCGACGGCGAACAGGAAGAACATGTTCTCGAACTCCGCCTCCGTCAGGCCGCCCTTCAGCATGGCCGACATGACGGACTCACCATCGGCGGGGGCCTCGGCAAGGGCGTGGGCATAGGCGAACATGTCGCTCAGCGCCGCCCTGGAACGCGGGCTGACCCCCGGCCCGAGCCTCGGCCTGGCCGCGAGGGCGAGGCGGCCCATGGGGCTCAGGGACTCGACGTCCGCCGTGGACAGCCCCGCGTAGTCGTCGTCCTGGTAGCCGATCACCCGCGACGCCCAGTCGTACAACAACCGCTTGTCCTGCGCGGGAACGCCCATGACGTGCGCCAGCGTCCACACGGGCAGGTCCGCGGCCACCTCCACGAAGTCGCACTCCCCCTCCCCGAACAGCGCCGACGCCCGTTCCGCGATCGTCCGCTCCAGGGCCCGCACGGCACGCGGGGTGAAGGCCGCCGCCACGATCCTGCGCAACCTGGAGTGGTCCGGCGGGTCCATGTTCAGCATCTGAACCTGGACGAACCGCAGATCGTCCGGGGTGTCGGGGTCGCGGATCTGGGTGGCGCCCAGATGGGAGGAGAAGTCCTGGGGGTTGCGCAGCACGTGCTTGACGTCGGGATGCCTGAACACGGCCCAGTAACCGGGCCCTTCCCGCCACGGTCCCACGGCCGGTTCCGGTACCCAGCACACGGGCGTCTCCGCCCGTAGGCGGGCGAACAGCTCATACGGTACGGCTGCGTCGTACGTGGACGGGACGAAGATCTCCACCACCGACCGCTCGGCACCGTTACCGCCGCCCGTCACCGACATGTCACCCTCCCGCTCGCATGCGGACGCACACCATTCAGCCGCTCAGGGCCACGGGAGGACGGCGGCGGGAACCGCCTTGTCCACAGGCGCTTCCGCACCGCGGGCCACTTGTCCACAGAACCCTCGCGCGGCACCTCACCCATGAAATACAGCGTGCATGATGACCCGGTGACCCCAGAAGACGCAGAGGCGATTCTCCAGGAATACTTCGCCCCCTGGATCCAGCAGCTCGGATTGCGCGTGGAGGAGGTGGGCGAGCGCCACGCGATCGTGCGCCTGCCGTGGTCCGACGATCTGGCCAGGCAGGGCGGCGGGCTGTGCGGTCAGGCGATGATGGCCGCCGCCGACACGGCCACGGTCATCGCCATCTCGGCGGCGCGCGGCGAGTTCGTGCCGATGACCACGGTCCAGCAGTCCACGACGTTCCAGCGGCCGGTGCTGGGCAAGGATGTCCTGCTCGACGTCCGCATCACGAAGCTGGGCCGCACCCTCGCCTTCACCGAGATCACCCTCACCGCCGAGGGCAGCGCGGAGACGGCGGCGCAGGCCACGACCGTCTACGCGATCTTGGGCTGACCGCAAGCGGAGATAGCCGTTCCCCTTATCTCGCGGGTAATCGCCAGGCCGCACGAATCCGAGGAGACTGCAACGGCACCGCAGAAACAGACTTTAAGGACAAATAATGACGACTCGCGAAACCGTTCAGGAACTGCTGCGCCGTATGGGTGAGGGAGACGTCGACCGGATCGCCGCGTTGTTCGCCGAGCAGAGCGAATGGCGGTTCAACTGGCCGGAGGAGGGGCATCCGTCGGTGCCGTGGATCCGCCCCCGTTCCAGCCGTCATGACGTGGCGGAGCATTTCCGCATGCTGGGCGCCTACCACGTGCCCGAGCTGAACGGCACGTCGGTGGCGCGGATCCTGGTGGACGGAGACGACGCCGTCGTCCTCGGCGACATCGCGCAGACCGTCGAGACCACCGGCAGGTCCTACACATCCCCGTTCGCGCTGCATCTCACGATCGAGAACGACCTGATCACCCGCTACCACATCTACGAAGACAGCCTCACCGTGGCCCGAGCGCTCTCGGACGACACCCGGCGGCAGGCTTCATGATCGCCCTGTTCACCTCCATCAGCACCTTCCAGCAGGTTCCGGCGTGAACCCCGTCTCAGGGATCTCTCAGGTGCGGAAAGTAGGCTCACCGCATGAAGCGTGTGGCCGCTCTGGTAGCGGCGCTCGCCCTCATCGGGGTGGCGACGTGGCTGGTGTGGCCGTCGGTTCCCGAGGTGCGGGGCCAGGACCAGAAGATAACCGTCGTCGACGGACCAGCCGACGACCAACGGGTTGAGCTCGATACGACGTTCTTCCCGCCGCCCGACGGCGGGAAGGCGCCTGCCGTGTTGCTCGCCCACGGTTTCGGCGGCAGCAAGCAGAGCATGAGAGACCAGGCGGTCCGCCTCGCCCAGCAGGGCTATGCCGTGATGACCTGGTCCGCTCGCGGCTTCGGCCGCTCGACCGGCCAGATCGCGCTCAACTCGCCTGACTACGAGGTCAAGGACGTCAAGCAGCTGATCGACTGGCTGGCCAAGCGTCCCGACGTTCAACTCGACGCCTCGGGCGACCCACGCGTCGGCATCGCGGGCGGCTCGTACGGCGGCGCCATCGCCTTGATGACGGCGGCGTACGACCAGCGGGTGGACGCGATCGTGCCCCAGATCACCTGGTCCGACCTGGCCGACGCGCTGTTCCCCAACGCCGCCGCCCAGACCACCGCCACCACCCCTCAAACCGCCTCCACCTCGACCTCAGCCACCACCCCTCAAACCGCTTCCACCTCGACCTCCGCCACCCCCTCCGCCGCCACCTCGGGTGGACAGGAGGGCGATGTGGCCACGAGTGGGGTCTTCAAGCGCATGTGGGCCGGAATCTTCTTCGGCCAGGGCGTCTCGCTGGACACCATGTCGCTGCTGGGCCAACGGGAGGCCGCCGGGGCGGTGTCGGCGGAACAGGCGCGGTGCGGCCGGTTCCTGACCGCGGTCTGCGACGTCTACCAGCAGGTGGCGAAGGACGGCAGGGCCACGCCGGAGGCCATCGCGTTGTTGCGCAGGTCGAGCCCGATCACCGTGGCAGGCCAGATCAAGGCCCCGACGCTGCTCATCCAGGGGCAGCGCGACTCGTTGTTCCCGCTCAGCCACGCCGACGCGAACGCCAAGGCCATCGCCGCCGCGGGCACACCGGTGAGCCTGGCCTGGTTCGACGGCGGGCACGACGGGGGCAACGGCGAGGCCGACTGGCTCTTCGACCAGTCCACGGCCTGGTTCGGCCACTATCTGAAGGGTGAGGACCCGGCGGCGCCTGTGAGCGCGTTCACGGTGACACGTGACGGCGGGCGTGACCCCGGCACGCGCCAGCGCATCCGGCTCCATCCCGAGGCCGCCTCCTACCCCGGCCTCGCGGGCACCGACACCTCCACCGTCGAGCTGAACGGCCCCGAGCAGAACATCGTCAACCCGCCCGGCGGCGCACCGGCCTCGATCTCGACCGTGCCCGGCATCGGCGGCCTGCTCGGCGGCCAGACCAACGGCGGCGTCTCGATCGACATGCCGGGCCAGAGCGCCGCGTACGAGTCCCGCCCGCTCACCACCCCGCTCCAGCTCACCGGCAGCCCCACCGTCAAGATCAAGGTGTCGGGCAAGGGCGAGGCGACGCTGTTCGCGAAGTTGTACGACGTGGCGGACAGCACCCAGTTGCCCGCCCTGCCCGCCGGGCTGGTGGCCCCCATCCGGGTGACGATCCCCGAGGGCGCGGGCAGCGCCGAGGCCACCGTCGCCCTGCCCACCGTGGACTACCGCTTCGCCGTCGGCCACCGGCTGCGGCTGGTCGTGACCACGACCGACATGGGGTTCGCGACGCCCGCCGAGCCGGCCACGTACCAGGTCTCGCTGGCCTCTCCCGCCCTCGCGGTCCCCACGGTCCGCACCCTGGCCGCCGCTCCGACCGGGGTGGCCTGGTGGGTCTGGGCCATGCCCCTGGCCGCCGTGGTGGTCGCCGGCATCATCCTGGCCACGGGCCGCACGCCCACCCGGCCCCGCCGCCGCACCGCCCTGGCCGCGAACGCACCGGCGCCCGTCCAGCCACAGGACTCGCCGCCCCTCGTGCCCTCCCCCAACGGCCAAGCGCCCGGCACCTCGGTCCCCGCTCCGGTCGGCGGCGTTCCTGCCTCCTCCAACGGTCAGACGGACGATCATGCCGACGCCCCCGGCAGTGCGCAGGAGCCCGCCACCTCGGGCCTCAAGGCAACCGCCGGCAGTGGGGCGGCCGCGGATGGCGAGGCAGTCCCGGGCGACGAGGCGATCCCGGGTGGCGAGGCGATCCCAGGCAGCGAGGTGGTCCCGGGTGGCGGGGCGGTCGGGGATGGCGGTGATGTGCCGGCGGTTCGTGGTGATGGCCTGGAGGTGCCGCTGGAGATCAGTGGGCTGACGAAGGCGTACCGCAACGGCGAGTTGGCCGTCGATGGCCTGTCGTTCCGGGTCGAGCAGGGCCAGGTGCTCGGGTTGCTCGGGCCGAACGGCGCGGGTAAGACGACGACGATGCGGATGATGATGGGTCTCATCCAGCCGGACGACGGCGAGGTCCGCATCTTCGGCGAGCGCGTGACCCCGGGCGCCCCCGTACTGTCCAGGCTCGGGTCGTTCGTGGAGGGGCCGGGGTTCCTGCCGCACCTGTCCGGGCGCGACAACATCGAGCTGTACTGGGCGGCGACCGGAAGGCCGAAGGCCGACGCGCACTTCGACGAGGCGCTGGAGATCGCGAACCTCGGCAAGGCCCTGGAGCGAGCCGTGCGGACCTACTCGCAGGGCATGCGCCAGCGGCTGGCCATAGCCCAGGCCATGCTCGGGCTGCCGGACCTGCTGGTGCTGGACGAACCCACGAACGGGCTCGACCCGCCCCAGATCCGGGAGATGCGGGAGGTGCTCAAGCGCTACGCGCGCGACGGCCGTACCGTGATCGTCTCCAGCCACATGCTGGCCGAGGTGGAGCAGACCTGCAGCCACGTCGTCGTCATGCAGCGCGGGCGCCTGGTCTCGGCCGGTCCCGTGTCGCGGCTGCTCAGCTCGGCCGTGTCCACCAATGGGCACGGGCCGCGCCTGGAAGATGTGTTCCTCGACCTCATCGGAGACAAGACGTGACCACCGCGACGGGGTACGCGCCGAACCGCACGCTGCCGTTGCGGGTGGAGATCGTCAGGCAGTTCAAGCGGCGGCGGACGCTGGCGATGTTCGGGCTGCTGCTGGCGCTGCCGTGGGTGCTCGTGATCGCGTTCCAGTTCGGGCCGCAGTCGAGCGGGCAGGCGCAGTCGGCGCTGCGCATCTCCGACCTGGCCACGGCGAGCGGCCTGAACTTCGCCGCCTTCGCCCTGTCCGTGTCGGCCAGTTTCCTGCTGGTGGTGGCGGTCGCCCTGTTCTGCGGCGACACCGTGGCCAGCGAGGCGAACTGGTCCTCGCTGCGCTACCTGCTCGCGGCGCCGGTGCCCCGCGACCGGCTGCTGCGGCAGAAGCTGATCGTGGCGCTCGGTTACTCGGCGGCGGCGGTGATCTGCCTGCCGGTGATGGCGCTGCTGGCGGGCACGCTGGCGTTCGGCTGGGACGACATCCAGGTGCCGGGGACGGGTGAGGTGATCCCGGCTCTCGACGTGCTGCCGCGGTTCGGGATCGTGATCGCCTACGCGATGGTCAGCCAGCTCGTCGTCGCCGCCCTGGCCTTCCTCGTCTCCACCATGACCGACTCCCCGCTGGGCGCGGTGGGCGGGGCGGTCGGCCTGTGGATCGTCTGCACCATCCTCCAGGCGGTCGAGGCCCTGGGCGTGCTGCGCGAGTTCCTGCCCACGTTCTGGAACAACGCCTGGCTGGACGCCCTGGCGCCCGAACTGGACTGGAGCGGCATGGCGAAGGGGGCGTCGGTGTCGATCACGTACGCGGCCATCCTCATCGCGGTGGCCTTCCGCCGGTTCCGGCGCAAGGACGTGGTCAGTTGACCCGGGCCCTCGCCCGGCGACACACCCCGGCCCACGGGATGATCAGGTCAGTCCGTCCAGGCGAGAGACTTGCTGACGGCCTTCTTCCAGCCCGCGTACCCCTTCTCGCGCTCCTCCTCGCTCCACTCCGGCTCCCACCGGCGGTCCTCCGCCCAGTGGGCCCGGAGTTCGTCGGTGTCGCGCCAGTAGCCCACGGCCAGGCCGGCGGCGTAGGCGGCGCCGAGGGCGGTGGTCTCGGGCACGACCGGGCGGCTTACGGGGACGCCGAGGATGTCGGACTGGAGTTGCATGCACAGGTCGTTCGCCGTGACCCCGCCGTCCACCTTGAGGACGTCGAGAACGACGCCTGAGTCGCGCTGCATGGCCTCCATCACGTCGCGGCTCTGGTAGCAGATGGCCTCCAGGGTGGCGCGGGCGAGGTGGGCCTCGTTGTTGTAGCGCGACAGGCCGACGATGGCGCCGCGGGCGTCGGCGCGCCAGTAGGGGGCGAACAGGCCGGAGAAGGCCGGGACGAAGTACATGCCGCCGGAGTCGCTCACCTGCCGGGCCAGCGACTCGCTCTGGGCCGCGGTGGTGATGATGTGCAGCTGGTCGCGCAGCCACTGGACGGCGGAGCCGGTCACCGCGATCGAGCCCTCCAGGGCGAACACCGCGGGCTGGTCGCCGAACTTGTAGGCCACGGTGGTGAGCAGGCCGCTCTCGGAGCGTACGCGGGAGGTGCCGGTGTTGAGCAGCAGGAAGTTGCCGGTGCCGTAGGTGTTCTTGGCCTCGCCGGGCGCGAAGCAGACCTGGCCGACGGTGGCGGCCTGCTGGTCGCCGAGGATCGCGGTGATCGGCACCTCGCCGCCGAACGGCCCGGACCGGAGGGTGACGCCGTAGCCGGTGGGGTCGGAGGAGGGGCGGATCTCGGGCAGCATGGCGCGCGGGATGTCGAAGAACGACAGGAGTTCGTCGTCCCAGTCGAGTGTGCCGAGGTCCATCAGCATGGTGCGGCTGGCGTTGGTCACGTCGGTGACGTGGGCGCCGCCGTTGACGCCGCCGGTGAGGTTCCACACGGTCCAGGTGTCGGTGTTGCCGAAGACGGCCTCGCCCCGGTCCACGGCCTCGCGGACGCCGTCCACGTTCTCCAGGATCCATTGGATCTTGCCGCCGGAGAAGTACGCCTCGGGCCGCAGCCCGGTCCTGTCGCGGATGATCTGTCCGCGTTCGTCCTGGTCGAGCGCGGCGGCGATCCGGTCGGTGCGGGTGTCCTGCCAGACGACGGCGTTGAAGTACGGGCGGCCGGTGCGCGGGTTCCACACGATCGTGGTCTCGCGCTGGTTGGTGATGCCCAGCGCGGCCAGGTCGTCGTGGTGCAGGCCGGCGCGCTGCAGGGTCGTCTGGACGACGGCGGCGGTCCTGGTCCAGATCTCGATCGGGTTGTGCTCGACCCAGCCGGCCCTGGGCAGGATCTGCTCGTGTTCGAGCTGGAACTTGGCCACCTCGGCGCCGTCGTGATCGAAGATCATGAAACGGGTGCTCGTGGTGCCCTGGTCGACGGCGCCGACGAAGTCAGGCATGTCTCACTCTCAATCTGACGGCTTCACGGTGTCGCGGTCCTCGCCCTGAGGCAGGAAGCGGGAGATGCACGCCTGGTAGAGGCCGGCCCCGAGGAGACCGCCGAGCACCGGGCCGACGATCGGGACCCAGAAGTACAGGTCTCCGTACTGATCTCGCCACGCTCCGCGGTATCCGGTGAGGAAGCTGGCCAGGCGGGGCCCGAAGTCGCGGGCGGGGTTGATGGCGTAGCCGGCGTCGGCGCCGTACGCCATGCCGATGGCGACGACGAGCAGCCCGATGACGACCGGCCCCATGTTCGCGCTCGGCGCCATGTTGGCCGTGTCGGACAGGGCGAAGATGATGAAGAGCAGGATCGCGCTGCCGATGATCTGGTCGCGCAGCCCGCCCCACATCGAGACCGGCAGCGTGCCGTTGCCCGGCAGGGTCGAGAAGACGATCTGGGTCTTGATCGTGTGCCCGGGGTCGGCCATGGCCAGGATCTCGGTGTAGTTCCAGCGCACGATGAGCGCGGCGAGGAAGGCCCCGGCGGTCTGCGCGACGACGTACGGCATGACCTTGTGCCGCGGGAAGCCGCGGAAGGCGGCGAACCCCAGCGTGACGGCGGGGTTGAGGTGCGCGCCCGTGGTGCGGCCCGCGACGTAGACGCCGAGCGCCACGCCGATGCCCCAGGCCCACGCGATGCTGTCGTGATCGCCGAGCCCGCCCGCCACCACCTGCGCGACCACGCCCGCGCCGAACAGGATGAGCACCATCGTCCCGGCGAACTCCGCGATGAGCTCGCCTGTCAGCCCCCTCTGGCTGAGCCGTTCGACCACCCCGCCACCCCCTCGCACCTTTGTGTGCCATTCCCGATCCGAGGGAATGCATACGGACTGTGCGTAATAGGTTGCGGAAAGTGAGAGGTGAGCCGTGGGCCTGACCGGCGCGCTCGACGCCACGAACCGGCAGGAGACCATCGACCGGCTCGCCGGGCAGACCTTCGACGTGCTGGTGATCGGCGGGGGTGTGACGGGCGCGGGCGCCGCGCTGGACGCCGCCTCGCGCGGGCTGCGGGTGGCGCTCGTGGAGACCCGCGACCTGGCCTCGGGCACGTCGAGCAGGTCCAGCAAGCTGATCCACGGCGGGCTGCGTTACCTGGAGCAGTTCGACTTCAAGCTCGTACGCGAGGCGCTCAAGGAACGCGGCCTGCTGGTCTCAAGGCTGGCCCCGCACCTGGTCAGGCCCGTCACGTTCCTCTACCCGCTGCGCCGCAAGGTGGTCGAGCAGCCGTACGTGGCGGCGGGGCTGACGCTGTACGACGCGCTGGAGGGCATGCGCCGCCCCATGCCCAGGCACCGGAACCTGTCGGTCAAGGAGGCCCGCAAGATCGCCCCAGGGCTGCGGGCCGACGTGCTGACCGGCGCGATGATCTACTACGACGCGCAGGTGGACGACGCCCGCTTCACGCTCACGCTGGCCCGTACGGCCGCCGCGCACGGCGCCGTGATCGCCACCCGCGCCGGCGCCGTGGCGATGTTGCGCGACGAGCGCGGCGAGCGGGTGGTCGGCGCCCGCGTGCGTGACGAGGAGAGTGGCCGCGAGGTGGACGTCGGCGCCGACGCGGTGGTGGTCTGCGCGGGCGTGTGGACGGGCCCGGTCACCTCGCTGCCGGGCGCGGCGGAGCCGGGATTCACGGTGCGGATGTCGAAGGGCGTGCACGTCATGGTGCCGGGCGAGGCCATCGACTCGCGTACCGGGATGATCATCCGTACCGAGAAGAGTGTGCTGTTCATCATCCCGTGGACCAGGCGCCGCTGGATCGTCGGCACCACCGACACCGACTGGGACGGCGAGCGGGAGGAGCCGGCGGCCACCGGCGAGGACGTCGACTACATCCTGGAGCACGCCAACTCGGTCCTGGCCAGGCCGCTGACCAGGGACGACGTGGTGGGCCTCTACGTGGGGCTGCGGCCGCTGGTGGCCGCCGACGAGACCTCCGCCACCACCAGGCTGTCGCGCGAGCACGTGGTGGACGTGCCCGTGCCGGGGCTGGCGACGATCGCGGGCGGGAAGTTCACCACGTACCGGATCATGGCCAAGGACGTGATCGACGCCGCGCTGGAGGGCTACGACGTGCCGGAGTCGGTCACCGAGCGGCTGCCGCTGATCGGCGCGGACGGGCTGCCCGCGCTGGAGCGCTCCGTCCAGCGCATCGCCGAGGACCACGACCTGGACACGGAGACCGTCGCCTACCTCGTACGGCGTTACGGCAACCTCGCCATGGAGGTCCTGGAGATCGTCCGGCGGGATCCCTCACTCGGGGAGCCGCTGATCGAGCCGGGCCCGTGGCTCAGGGCGGAGGTCCGCTACGCCGTCACCCACGAGGGCGCGCTGCACGCCGAGGACATCGTCGCCCGCCGCACCCGGATGCTCATCGAGTCGAGCGACCTGGCCGACCGGGCGGCCCCGCTGATCGCCGAGTTGATGGCGGGCCCGCTCGGCTGGGACCGGGCGCGGGTGGAGCGGGAGGTCGCCCGCTGCCGCGCCCTGGTGGAGTCGGAGCGCACCGCGCTGGCTAGATCGTACGGACGAACGTGACCAGGCTCGTGCCAGGACCGTTGTAGCCGGGAACGGGGTCGCCGACCTCGAACCCCATGCGCCGGTGGAAGGCGATGGAGGTCGCGTTGACCGGCGCGGTGATGGCCTTGACGACGTGGCGGCCGTGGTCGCGGGCCAGGTCGAAGAAGCGCTCGTACAGGCCGCGGGCCAGCCCGCTCTTCCTGAAGCCGGGAGAGACGCCGACGAAGTGGATGTACGCCTCGTCCGGCAGCGACGGCGAAGGGAAGCCGATCAGGAACCCCGCCAGCCCGCCGCCGTCTTCGGCGATCAGGCTCGTACGGTGGAAATGATCGAGGAAGAGCCTGGGGACGGACGGCAGGATCGGGCGGCCCCACCAGTCGTCGACCACGGCCGCGATGGCATCGTAGTCAGCGGGGCGCGCCTGGCGGAAGCTCAGCCCCAATGTGGCGGCTTGTTGTCGAGGTAGAAGGCGTCGGCGTCGTCGGACCGCCAGTCGCCCCAGCCGAGGTCGGTGTCGTCGGCGGTCTGCTCAGGTAGAAAATCATCCACGCCGGACATACTACCGAGACGTACAAACCAATACCGAGCGTGTCGGCTGGTTCAAGGACAGGTCAAGGCCCCGGCGGTACGATGTCAGAGCAGGTGTCGCCGATCCCCCCGTGAGGTCTGCTCATGGCCACCCCGACAGGCTGGCGGCGAGAAGGCAATCTGCCGGCGGAGCTCACCAGCTTCATCGGCAGGACCCGCCTCCTCGCCAACCTCAAACGACACCTCAACGAGTCACGCCTGGTGACCGTCACCGGCATCGGCGGCGTGGGCAAGTCGCGCACGGTGCTGCGGCTGGCGCACCAGGTGCGCACCCACTACCCCGACGGCGTGTGGTTCGCCGACCTCGCGCGGCTGCAGGACGCGGGCATGGTCAAGCACACCATCGCCTCCGCGCTCGGCATCGCCGACCAGTCGTCGCGGGCGGAGTCGGAGTCGTTGTCGGAGTGGGTGGGCGAGCGCGACATGCTGCTCATCATCGACACCTGCGAGCACCTGGTGCAGGGCTGCGCCGAGCTGGTCCACGAGCTGCTGGAGGCCGCGCCCAACCTGAAGGTGCTGGCCACCAGCCGCCAGTCGCTGCACCTGCCCTACGAGCACGTGGTGCCCGTGCCGCCGTTGCAGGTGCCGGGCGACGATCCGGCGGAGAGCCTGTTCACCAACGAGTCCGTGCAGCTCTTCGCGGCCAGGGCCGGGGCCAGCGTGCCCGACTTCGTGCTGGACGAGGAGAGCATCGCCCCGGTGGCCGAGTTGTGCCGCAGGCTCGACGGCATCCCGCTCGCGATCGAGCTGGCCGCCGTGCGCCTGCGGGCGCTGTCGGTGGAGCAGATCCTGGGGCTGCTGGCCGACCGGTTCAGCCTGCTGGCCGGCGCCAGCCGCACCGCGCTGCCCCGGCACCAGACGCTGCGGGCGGCGATCGGCTGGAGCCATGAGCTGTGCGAGCCGGCCGAGCGGTTGTTGTGGGCGCGGCTGTCGGTGTTCGCGGGCGACTTCGAGCTCGACGCGGCCAGGTTCGTGTGCTCCGACGGGCGGCTGCCGTCGGAGGAGATCACCGACCTGGTGACGGGCCTGGTGGAGAAGTCGATCCTGCTGATCAGGAGCAACCACGCCGGCGTACGCTACAAGCTGATCGACACCCTGGCCGAATACGGCGAGGAGTGGCTGGACAAGCTCGGCCAGTCCGAGCAGATGCGCCAGCGGCACCTGGAGTACTACCTGAGCCTGGCCCAGCGCAGCGAGGACGCCTGGTCGGGGCCCCGGCAGATCTACTGGTTCGTCCGCATGCGGCAGGAGCACGACAACGTCCGCGTGGCGCTGGAGCACTCGCTCAAGGCGCCCGGCAAGTCCGCGCCGGCGCTCACGCTGCTGTCGTCCCTGTGGTTCATGTGGGTGTGCTGCGGCTTCGCCCGCGAGGGCCGCCTCTATCTGGAGCGGGCCCTGGAGGCCAACCCCACGGTGAGCAAGGAGCGCTGCAAGGCCCTGTGGGTGCTCTCCTACGTCAAGAGCGCCCAGGGCGACAGCGCCGGGGCGCTCCAGGCGGCCGAGAAGTGCAGCACCGAGGCCGTCCGGGTGGGCGACTCGCGGGCGGTGATCCTGGCCTCCAAGATGCAGGGCACGGCGGCGCTGCTCCAGGGCGACCTGCAGAAGGCCAGCGCGCTGCTGGGTGTGGCGATCGAGTTCAACACCGACAACAAGGAGCTCAACCCCGGCCTGCTGCCCGCGATCGTCGAGTTGTCGATCGTGCTGACGACCCAGGGCGAGCTGTACGAGGCCGAGTCGCTGCTGCAGGACTGCCTGCAGGTGTGCAGGGAGCGCGGTGAGCTGTGGCTCAGCTCGCACGCGCAGTGGGCGCTGGCGGGCACCAGGCTCGCGTCGGGGCGGGCCGACGAGGCGCTGCAGAACACGCGGGAGGCGCTGCGGATCAAGCGGCACTTCCACGACACGCTCGGCATGCTGATGGCGCTGGAGACGGCGGCGCGGATCTTCGCCATGTCCGACCAGATCGAGCTGGCCTCCCAGCTGCTCGGGGCGCTGCACCAGAACTGGCGGACGGCCGGCCTGCCGCAGCTCGGGGCGCCGTGGATGACCGATGTTCACGACCAGTGCGTACGCGAGTGCAAGCGAGGGCTGGGCGAGCTGGCGTTCAAGGACGCGTTCGAGGAGGGCGCCCGGCTCGATCTCGACGAGGCGTCCGCGCTCGCGCTGGAAGACCCGGACGCCCCTGACGAGAGCTGATGGGGACCTAGACCGCCTGCGGCCACTGGGTGCCGTCAGGCCAGGCGAGCACGTAGCGCGCACTGCCGAGTGAGAACTCTATGTGGCCGCGCACCCAGTGTTCGAGGCCACGTACGTACTTGCGGACCGGGAGCGGGGCCCACTTTTCCAGCGCCGCGCGCCTGTCGATGAAGGCGGCGATCGCGTCGTTGTGCATCGCGGAGACCTCGCGAAGCGCGTTCTGGAGGGTGAGGGCCTTGTGCGTGGCCAGCACCGTGACGAGGTTGTGCCTGGCCTTGTCGTTGCCACGCTCCTTGGCGTACGACAGCAGGTCGTTGTCCCAGCCGATGAGGTCGCACGCCAGATCCGACAGCCTGCGCACGTCCGGGTGGTGCCACTCCTCCGCCTCCAGCCGGTAACCGCCGCCGACGTCGATGAGGGCGAAGCAGGTGTAGGTGGCCCCGGTGATGCGGCGCATCAGGACGTAGTCCTCGGGGTTCGGGATGAGATCGACTTCTCGGTTTGCTGCCTCCCAGATCTGGGCGAACAGGTATTCCTTCACCGTGATCCGCCACCGGTCCACCTGGGCGGGGGTGGCGCACTCGGAGATCCGGCGCAGGAGTTCGTTGAGTGCGAGCCCGAAGGGGTCGCCGGTGTCCGGTTCCCTGCGTCCGTCGAGGATCTCAAGGAGCGGCGGCAGGGCGCGGGCCAATGCGGAGGCCCGGTGCCCCATCAGCTCGCCCTCGCAGAACGCGTCGTCGAAGGCGAAGAGCCAGTTGTACCAGTCGTTGATCAGCCGGAGGCTGTCGCGCGGCACGGCGGGGTTGGTGCGTGCCGCGAGCAGGCCGATCTGGGAGCGCCGGAAGTGCTCGATCGTCTCGGCGCCGTTGAGCATGTTTGAGGCGGCCAGCCAGGTGTGGCTCTCCGCATCGACCTCCGAGGCATGAACGTTGATCTCATTCGCGAACGGACATGGCAACGGAGGGATGTGGAGTGGTCGCCTACTGAAGGGATGCGCAGAAGTAGCCACGCTTCCCAGCATGACTAGGGAGTGTTCGAAAGGCCACACTCAGCAACTTCGAGGCCTTTCATGCTTATTTCATACTATGAATCGCTTTGCGTGAACCATTGGATAAACTGGTCATTCGCGAACATTCGCGCCGCGTCCAGCGCGGACGGCTGCCCGGCATGCGGGTCGGCGCCACCGTCCAGCAACGCTCTGACCACGGCAGACTCCTTCTTGAACACCGCGCCCGCCAGGGGCGTCTGCCCACGGTCGTTGGCCCGGTTCGGATCGGCGCCGCTTGTTACAAGCATGCGTACAGTCTCGGCGTGACCGTAATAAGCCGCCAGCATCAGCAAAGTGTCACCTTTGCCGTTGGTGAGATCGACCGGCACCCCGGCCTCGACATAGGCGCGCAACGCCTCGGTCTCGCCCGCCCTGGCCAGGTCGAACATCCTGGTGGCGAACTCCTCCAGCTCCGGGTCTCCGTCCATGCGACCCATTCTGCCTCGATAGGGTGCCCGTGCACGGAATCGTTCCGACGCGCCGTAGGTTCTGGGAAAGAGTACCTAGGGAAAGGCTGTCCAACCGTGTTCGACCCGAAGGATCTCTACAAGCTCGCAGACGACGCGCCCGAGCTGCCCGATCCGGTCTTGCTGTACCACTTCGACGGCTTCGTCGACGCGGGCGGCGCCGGACGCCTCGCGCTGGGCCACCTGCTGGCCGAGCTGGAGCACCGGGTCGTGGCGACGTTCGACGTGGACCGGCTGCTCGACTACCGGTCGCGACGACCCATCATGACGTTCGACACCGACCGTTGGGTGGAGTGCGAAGACCCGGAGCTTGCCGTCCATCTCGCCAAGGACTCGACGGGGACGCAGTTCCTGCTGATGAGCGGGCCCGAGCCCGACCGGGAGTGGGAGCTGTTCACCAGGGCCGTGGGGGCGTTGATGGAACGGCTCAAGGTGAGCAAGATTGTGACGCTGCACGGGATCCCGATGGCGGTCCCGCACACCCGCCCGCTCGGCGTCACGATGCATGCCAGCAGGCCCGAGCTCATCAACGCGCAGACCAGCTCGTTCGGCCGCGTCCAGGTCCCCGGGAGCGTCGCCGCGCTCATGGAGCTGCGGCTCGGGGCCAAGGGGCACGACGCGCTGGGGTATGCGGTGCACGTGCCGCACTACCTCTCGCAGGCCGAATACCCGACCGCCGCGGTGTCCGCCCTGGAGGCGGTGACGAGGGGAACGGGGCTGGTGTTCCCGATGGACGCGCTGCGCGACGCCGCCCGGCGTACGACGACGGAGATCGAGGACCAGATCCGCGCCTCGACCGAGCTGTCCACCGCGATCAGCGGGCTGGAGCAGCAGTACGACGCGTTCGCGGGCGGCGCGGAACGCGAGAACCTGATGGCCGAGACGACGCCCATGCCCACGGGCGACGAGCTGGCCGCCCAGTTCGAGGCCTTCCTCGCCGAACGCGACGACGAGTGACCCGCCTCCCGCCCTACACCGGCTGAGGACCCTCCGGTAGCGCGCCGCCGCGACGGTGCGCCCTGTGGGCCGTCATAGGCTGGAGTTATGAGTGATATCCGGGTTGGGCTGGTCGGTTATGGCACCGCTGGGGCGTACTTCCACGCCCCCCTGATCCACGCCACCCCCGGCCTGTCCCTGGCGGCCGTCGTGACCAGGAATCCCGATCGTCAGGCCGAGGTCGGCAGCAGGTACGGCGCGGCGGCGGTGGGCGATGCGGAGGAGTTGTGGGAGCGGTGCGACCTCGTCGTGGTCGCCTCGCCCAACAAGACGCATGTGACCACGGCCGCTGCCGCGCTCGCCCACGGTCTGCCCGTCGTCGTGGACAAGCCGCTGGCCAGGACCGCCGAAGAGGGGCGGGAGCTGGTGCGGCTGGCCGGGGAGCGGGGGCTCATGCTGACCGTGTTCCAGAACCGGCGGTGGGACGGCGACTTCCGCACCGTGCGGCGGCTGGTCCGTGAGGGCCGGCTGGGCGAGGTGCTGCGGTTCGAGTCGAGGTTCGAGCGGTGGCGGCCGGTGCCGAAGGGCGGCTGGCGGGAGGCGGGCGGGCCCGAGGAGGTCGGCGGGCTGCTGTACGACCTGGGCAGCCACCTCGTCGACCAGGCCGTCCAGTTGCTCGGCCCCGTGCGCGAGGTCTACTGCGAGAGCGACGTCAGGAGGGAAGGGGTGGCCTCCGACGACGACACCTTCATCGCGCTGACGCACGCCGGCGGGGCCCGTTCGCACCTGTGGGCCAGCGCGATGGCCGCCCGGCTCGGGCCGCGCTTCCGGGTGCTCGGGTCGAAGGCGGGCTTCGTGAAGCACGGGATGGACGTGCAGGAGGAGCGGCTGCGGGCCGGCATGACGCCTGACTCGGCGGGGTTCGGCGATGACGAGGAGGATCACTGGGGCGTGCTGGGCACGGAGGACGAGCGGGAGGTCGTGCGCACCGAGGCGGGCTCGTACCTGGACTTCTACCGGGGGGTGGAGGCGGCGCTGCGCGAGGGCGCGGCGCCACCCGTCGACCCGGAGAGCGCGGTCGCGGTGCTGAGCGTGATCGAGGCGGCCCGGTTGTCGGCGACCCAGCGGATCGTCGTCCACCTGAGCTGAACGTTCAGCGCAGGCGGGCGCGCGGTGTCCTCGTCCGTCCGCATGAGCTCAGCGCAGGCGGGCGCGCATGGCGGCGGTGTCCTCGTCGGTCCAGCCGTTCTGGGAGAGCCAGCCCATCGGGCCGCCGAAGCGGTCGTCGAGGACGGCGAAGAACTGCTCGATGTAGCGGTGCCTGGGCATGTGGTCGTCAGCGGGGCGCGCGTCCAGGTCGCCCCGGTAGGTGTCGCTGCCCCGCAACCGCTTGAGGATCAGCTCCAGCCGCTCCCCCGTGGCCGCGTAGTCCTCGACGATCGCCTCCCGGGTCGCCCCGGCGATCTCCAGGGCCAGCGCCGACAACACCCCCGTACGGTCCTTGCCCGCCGCGCAGTGCACCAGCGACGCCCCGTCGTCCAGCGCCATCGCCCGCAGGGCGGCCACCGCGGAGTCTGGCCGGTCGCGCAGGTAGCCGAAGTAGAAGCCGGTCACCCGCAGCTCCTCGTCCAGCACCCGCTCCGCCCACGGGAGCACCCGCTCACCGTCGATGGTGTCGGCCTCGACGTCGGTGTGCCGGCCGCCCTCGGCGAACAGGCTCAGGTGGTGGTGCCGCACCTCGGGCACCCGGGTCAGCGGCCCCGGCCCCTCCAGGGTCACCTCGGCGTTGGAGCGCAGGTCCACCACGTGCCGCAGGTTCAACTCGCCCACGAGCAACGCCACGTCATCGGGGGTGAGGCCCTGCAGATTGTCGGCGCGGAAGATCCGCCCGCGACGGGTCTCGCCACCGTCGCCGGTGGGCAATCCGCCCAGGTCACGCGCGTTCACCGCGCCTTCAAGGTCTATCCACCTCGTCGTCTCGCTCATTATTACGACCCTATATGTCCGCCAAACATGAGCGAATTCGAGGTTCATAACGCAGCATGAACGTATGGATCCACGAGCTCTGCCTCCACGGCTGGTGATCGATCCAGCGCTGCACCCGGAGATCTCAGTCGAGTTGCGGTCGAGTCCGCACCTTCTCCGCATGGCACGATCGGGTGCGCGAATGGACACCACACGCAATCCTGCGATGCTCTTCGTCCTGCCGGCCTTCCTGATGATGGTCCTCATGGTGACCGGCGTGCGCGGGCTGTTCGTCGCGGGCCTGGGTGTGAGCATGATCGTCCTGATCCGGTGGATGGCGATGGACAGCGCCTACCGCTCGACCAAACGAAGACTCCGCCTGGCCCGGGAGCACGCCGAGCAGTACATCCTCCCCGAGGACCTCGACTACCCCTGCCAGATGTTGCTCCGCAGGGCGCAGAACGCCGTCGAGGCGATCATGCACTCGAAGGTGCACAAGGCCGGGCTGATCGACAGCATCGAGAACCAGGTGTCGCTGCCGGAGGAGATCTGGCAGATCGCGCAGCGCCTGCGGCGGTTGTCGTCGATGCACGCCGAGCATGGCAAGATCATCCCGCGCGAGCTGCCGCCGGGCATGGAGGACGCGTTCAAGCCGTACACGAGCGCGCTCGACGCCGCCTGGACGTCGTTGTCGCAGCGCGTACGACACCTGGAGAAGTACGCCAAACAGGTGCTCAAGGCCGACAAGGTCTACCACGCCCACCAGCGGCTGGAGAGGCTGGCCGACAAGACCCCCGAATACCAGCAGCTGCTCGCCGAGACCGTACGCGACGAGCTGGCGCACGAGCGCATCAGAGAGCTGTCCGACCAGGCCGCTCACGTGCGCAAGTTGTTCGAGGAGAGCATCCTGCAGGCCAGACAGGCGGCGGGAGAGCTCCTCCGCTCGCCTCTCACCTAGGCACGGGAGAGCCGCCTCTCACGTGTCAGGCGTCGCCCGCCGCAGGAGCTCCAGGGTCCTGCGCATGCCGGCCTCGTTCCCGAGGCTGCGGTAGATGTCCCTGGCCTGCTCCAGCGGCCCCACCGCGGCCCGAGGACCGCCGGCGTCCAGGTGCGCCTCGCCGAGGTAGCGCAGGCTCATGGCCATCCACCACCGGTCCTCCAGCGCCGCGAACTCCTGAACCGCCCGCAGCAGCTCCCGCTCGGACTCCTCGATCCGGCTGAGCCTGGCCAGCGCCCGACCGGCCGACACCGCGGTCCGCGCCACCCCCCACGAGTCGCCCAGCGCGGTCAGGATCTCCCCCGAGCGCCGGACGTGGTCCAGCTCGCGCAGCCCGTTGTCCGGGTCGCCGACCTCACCGGCCGCCCGCAGGCAGCGCGCCTCCTCCCACAGCTCGCCACGCTGCTTGAACATCTCGCCGGCCCGGTCGAGGCTGAACCCGGCCCTGGTGAACAGGTTGGCGGCCAGCCGGTGGTCCCCGGCCCGGTGCTCACCGCGCGCCTGCGCCGCCAGCACCTCCCCGTACATGCGTAAAGTCTGGGCCTCGGAGTAGCGGTTGCCGTCCCGCTTGAAGATCTCCAGGGCGTCCTCGAGCAGCTCCCTGGCCTCCTCCTGCCGCCGCTCCGCCATCCGCATCTCGGCCAGGTTGCGCTGGGTGCGGGCCATCCACCACACGTCCTCCTCGCCCTTGAAACCGGTGATGGCCCCGATGAGGAAGTCCTGTGCCCGGTCCAGGTGGCCCTCGCTGAACAGCGTCATCCCGACTGTGCGCATGGCCCTGGCCGCCCACCAGGTCTCGCCCAGCTCGGTGAACAGCTCCAGCGCGCGCTCCGACTCCGCCAGCGCCCGCTCGCGCAGGCCCAGCCCACCGTGTACGGCGGCGCTGTCGAGCAGCGCGATGGCCAGCGAGCGCCGATCCTCGATCCGCTCGGCGGCCTCGCGGCCGATCTCCGCCACGGCCGCCCAGTCGGCCCAGTACGCCCGCAGCGAGTGGCACAACGAGCAGAACGCCCTGGCCAGCCCCCACGTCAGCTCCCAGAGCCCGAGCTGACGGGCCAGGTTGATCATGGCGATGAGCGAGAGCCGCTCGGCGTTGAGCCAGTCGCCGGCCCTGACCTGCCCGTCGGCGCTCGACTGACGTCCGCCCCTGCTCCAGTCCTGCGGCCAGCGGTTCTGGGCGGCCTCCTCGGCGCGGCGGCGGTAGCCGGACAACACGCGTTCGATCGCGGCCCTGCGCCGGTCCTCGTCCCGGTCGGCCAGTTCGGCGGCGAACACCCTGACCAGGTCGTGCAGCCGGTAGCGCATGGCGCCGGTCTGGTCGGTGCCTGAACACTCGGCGAGCTGGGCGTCGATGAGCGCCTCAAGCTGGTCGGCGCCGTCGAGCCCGGAGATGTCGAGCAGCTCGCCGGCCACCCAGCCGGGCACGTCGGGTGCGGTCAGCGCGCTGAGCAGGCGCAGCAGGCGGCGCTGCATGCCGGTGCAGTCGTCGTAGCTGAGCTGCACGGAGGCGCGCACGCTCTTGTCCACCGTGGGCGCCACTTCGAGCTGGTCCAGGCGGCGGCGCCGGTCGGCCAGCCGCCCGGCCATCTCGCGCATGGTCCACTGCTCGCGGGTGGCGAGCCGGCCGCCGCAGATGTTGATCGCCAGGGGCAGGTAGTCGCACATCCGCACGACGTCCTTGGCGGCCTCCAGGTCCTCGACGATCCTGGCGCCGCCGGCCAGCCTGGCCAGCAGCTCCACACCGTGCGCCTCGCTGAAGACCCCGAGCCGGGTGTCGTGCGTGCCGTTCAGGAACAGCGGCGAGCGCGAGGTGACCAGCACCGCGCAGCCAGGCTCGGCCGGGATGAGCGATTTGACCTGTTCCGCGTCGTGGGCGTTGTCCAGGCCGATGAGGATCCTGCGGCCCTTGGTCCAGGTCAGCCAGAGCTTACGCAGCTCCTCAAGGCCGCCTGGGTCGGTGGTCAGGCGCACGTCCAGCGCGCGCAGGAACCCGATCAGCACCTCCTCGGGCCGCACGGGGGCGTCGACGCCGCCGCGCAGGTCGGCGTAGAGGCGGCCGTCGGGGTACCAGCCGGCGACCTCCTGCCCGAACCTGGTCATGAGGGCCGACTTGCCGACGCCGCCGCGGCCGTACACGGAGACCACCAGCGGCGGCGCGAGGTCGGAGGACTTCCTGCGGCTGCTGAACACCTCGCGCAGCTCGGCCAGCGACTCGGCGCGGCCGGTGAAGTGCTCGGGCACGGGTGGCCACTGGTCGGGCGAGAGCGGGCCCGGCTCTGATCGCAACCGGCGCTTGGAGGCCCTCGACTCGGTGGTGGCCCAGGTCGTCAGCCCGACGAGGGCGGCCGCGGTCACCGTCACGCCGACCTTGGCCGCGGGCGGGATCTCCCACTCCACGGAGGCGGCCAGCACGCTCGCCGCGGCGGCCGCCAGCCCGGCGGAGACGGGCGCGGCCCACGGCATCGTCCTGCGTCGTCGTGGCTTGTCCGGCAGCAGGTCCCCGGTCAACGACACACCCCCTCAGGGGGTGATTCAAGCCGATGGGGCACGGATTGCGCCACCCGCACCCCATCGTTCATTCAGAGACCGATCACGGGACAGGTGGCCGTCATCGTCTTGCTCGGATCGCTCTCCGAGGTGGCGGTGAGCTTGACCCTGGCCAGCCGGTCACCGCCGGCCGCGCGCACGGCGTTGACGCTCACGAGCGACTGCTTGCCGAACGCGACGGAGGACAGGGCGTTGGGGAGCTGGGCGGTCCAGCCCTTGCCCTGGACCTCGGCCTTGAGGCGGTAGAGGTCGGAGTTGAGGTAGGCGCTGACGTCCTCCGGGTGCTGCCCCTGCGCCGGGGCCGCCTTGCCGGTGTTGAACAGCGGGAACCTGCAGGTGGATGTGTTCTTGGCGGTGGGCAGACCGGCGGCGGGCAGGAGCCTGACCCCGCGCTTCTGCGGGCCTGAGCCGTCGAGCGAGCGGACGGCCACTGTGTAGGACAGATCGCCGTCACGGTCGCGCTGGAGGTCGGTGACGTAGAAGTGCAGGCGGTTGGCCTGGTCGACGTACTCGTACTCGCTGCCGGAGTCGGTGCCGGCGTGGAAGAGGGCGTCGGAGAGCTGGCGGTAGTCGCCGATCGTGATCGGCACCTTGGTGTTGTCCGGCATGACGTAGTCGGTCATGCCGATGTCCTGCGGGTTGGCGTCGATCACCCACTCGAACGGGGCGTCGTCCTCGTTCTTGGTCTTGGCCAGCAGGACGCCGGAGTCGGGGGTGAAGGAGTCGCTGCCCAGCCGGTCCACGACCTCGACCGTGTAGTTGTTGTACCGGCCGCCGTCGCAGAGCGGGTCCGTCGTCTGACAGGTGCTGTTGTCCTGGTCGAAGGCGATGTTGATGCCGGACAGCTCACCCTTGCCCGGCTGGACCGCGCGGGCCAGGACCTTGGCCGTGACGAGGCCGGACTCGCCGAGCGCCGCGCGCGACAGGCGCAGGACGTTCTGCTCGTCCACCATGTTCAGCTCGATCTTGTTGCGCAACATGTGCTGCGCGCCCATGGACGCGCCGGCGGTGGGCGGGATCAGCCAGCGCGAGTGCGGGCCGCCCGGCCCGTTGAAGCTGCCGCGGCTGAGCATCTCCCAGATGCCGGTGTACGCCCTTCGCGGCGGCACGGCGTACGGGTTGTTGTAGTTGTCGGCGATGCCGAAGATGTGGCTCAGCTCGTGGGCGTAGACCGCCATGCCGGAGCTCTCGGCCTGGACCGAGTCGATGCCGAAGCGGGCGTTGGGCCAGAAGTTGGAGCCGGCCTGCCAGGAGCTCCACTCGACGTAGCGGGTCCTGGACCAGTTGGGCAGCGCGGGGTCGGGCGGGCCCCACTCGTCGGGCACGGCCTCCTTGTTCGGGAACTTCATCATCCCGAACTCCTGCCAGGTGGACGACTCGTCCTGGCCGGCGCTGAGGTAGAAGACGAAGTCGTACTGGGCGGCCACGTCGGGGCCGACGGCGGCGATCCAGGCGGCGTTGCCGTCCGTACGCAGGTTCTTGTTGCAGGTGTCGCCGGCCGGGCAGGCCTCCCGCTGGTACTCCATGGCGTACTCGTGGTCCTTGCCCGGCATCGTGTACGGGCCGAACCCGGTGAGATCCACGCCGATCCGGCCGCCGGAGTCCTCCATCCAGTATTCGTGGATGGTGTGTCCCTTGTTGAGGTCGTTCGGGGTGTTGAGGAAGTCCTGGTAGAACTTCGCCACCTGGTCGCGGGGGACGTCGTGGGCCTCGGCGCTCGGGTTGGCGTAGATCGTCGAGCCCTGGGGCTGGGTCACCACGAACGACTGGTTGGGATAGTCGAGCAGCACGAGCGCGCCCTTGAACATGCGCTGCGAGCCCTCGACGGCCGGGTCGTTCCACTTCGTGCCGGGCGGCTTCTTGTAGTCCGCCCACGTCATGTTGTCGGGATTCTCCCAGTTCTGCGGGTCAAGGGGCTTGATGCCGCCCGTGGGGCGGCCGCGCAGCGCCTGTGCGTCGTCGAGAGGTGTGTCGGACTGCCAGGGCTGTGTTTGCGGCCAGTGGTCCTGCCGCCAGGGGTATTCGGGGTCCGCGGGGGGTGCTGCGGAAGCAGGGGTCGCCATCAGGCTCACCGGGATCATCACGATGGCCGCCAGCAAACCCTTCAACAGCTTCTTCGGGGCATTCACGGATTGACGGTATAGACGTTATTGACGGAGATCACCGAGCAGTTGTAGGGAAGACGTGTAGTGGCGTTTCCGTCACTTGTCGAAAAATCCACGTAAAGGTGGGGCTGTGGCGGATCTCCAGCGGACCGTGGACGAGCTCGCCGCCCGTCTCGGCCGCCCCTTGTTACTCGAAGACCGGGTCCAGCGCGTCGTGGCCTACAGCGAGCAGAGCGGCGCCATGGACGACGTCCGCCGCGACTCGATCCTGCGCCGGCACACCGTGCCCGAGGTACGCCGGTGGTTACGCTCGGCCGGCATCCACGAGGCCACCAAGCCCCTGCG
The DNA here is from genome assembly GCF_042656245.1 of Nonomuraea insulae. NCBI lineage: Bacteria > Bacillati > Actinomycetota > Actinomycetes > Streptosporangiales > Streptosporangiaceae > Nonomuraea > Nonomuraea insulae. The sequence goes on along the minus strand of NZ_JBHSPA010000001.1, from coordinate 12,182 downwards.
CATCCCGGGAGCGCCGCACCTGGGGCTGCTGCCGCGCGTCTGCGTCCCGGTCCGGCACGCCGACGGCCTGCTCGGCTTCCTGTGGTTCATCGACGCCGAGCCGCCCATGTCCCGCGAACGCGTCGCCGAGGCCACGGCCGCCGCCACGGGCCTCGCGCTGGCGTTGTTCCACGAGAGCCTGGCCAGCGGGCTCGCCTCGCACCGCGAGCTGGAGGCGGTCACCGGGTTGTTGCTCGGGGAGCGGGACCCCGCCGGGGACGCCGCCAGGCAGCTCATCGAGGCGGGTGCGTTCCCGCAGGCGCAGCCGGTGACCGTACAGGTGGCCAGGCCGCGTACGGCCGAGCCCGATGACGCGCTGAGGCTGGCGCTGGAGCAGGGGCTGCTGGCGCTGCGACGGCGGCTGAGCGGGCACCATCCGCTGCACCTGGTGCGCTACGACCACGCGGTGCTGCTCACCGCCGGGTCGCCGGTCTCGGCCGACGAACTGCACGCGGCCATGCCGGTGCCGGTGGTGGTGGGGATCGGGCGGCCCAGGAACGCGCTGGCGGAGGCGGCGGGGTCCTACCGGGAGGCCAGGCACGCGGCCGAGGTGACCGCGCGGGTGCCCGGGCTGGGGCGGACGGCGGAGTGGTCGCGGCTGGGCGTCTACCGGCTGCTCACCCAGCTGCCCGACCTGGAGGTGCATCCGGGGCTGGAAGGGCTGCTCGCGGACGCCCAGTACCTGCCGCTGCTGGAGACGCTGGAGACCTACCTGGACCTGGCGGGCAGCGCGGTGGCGACCTCACGGGCGCTGCGGCTGCACCGCACGTCGCTCTACTACCGGCTGCAGCGGGTGGAGGAGCTCGCGAGTACGGACCTGAAGGACGGCGGCGAGCGGCTGGCCCTGCATCTCAGCCTCAAGATCGCGCGCTTGTCCGGGCGCTACTTACCTAGAGATTCGCATAGTTCGTCCTGATTGCGCCCATGTGCCAGCTTCACGTTTAATGCCCTGAGAGCGAGATCCGACGGGAGTCATCCATGCCGTCAGCGAAGCGTGCCACGCCGGTTCTCGGCACGCGCGCGCCCGCCCCCGTCGTGATCCACTCCGCGCCGCTCGTCCTGCCCATGTGCGCCGATCCCCTGCGCGACGGGGCGGTGGTCACCAGGGGCGAGCGCGTGCTCGCCGTGGGGCCGCGGGCCGAGCTGCTCTCGTCCTTCCCCGCCGCCGAGGAGCTGCGCTGGAAGGGGATGATCGTCGCGGGCATGGTGGACGCGTGCTCCGCCCTGTCGGCCGCCGCTCCGGGGGTGACCGCGCGGGCGCGGGTGGTCTCCGACCTGGCCGAGTCCCCGGGTTTCCCCGGCATCTCGTACGTGGAGGCGACCAGCGCGAGCGAGGAGGAGTGGGAGGAGAGCGGGCGCGACGCGGTCATCACGGCGATCCGCGAGGTCGAACGGCCGTTCGCGGTCGGGATCGCCGCGCACACCCGGCATCCCCAGGTGCTGGAGGACGTGGCCGTGCTGGCCAGGACGTTCGGGCTGCGACTGCTGGTCGATCTGGACCGGCACTCCCCCGCGGCCCTGGACGAGGCCGGGGTGCTGGGGCCGCTGTGCCACGTGGTGTGCGCCAGGCCGCTCGACCCGGGCGAGCGCAAGCTGCTGCGGCTGCGCAAGACCGTGGTGGCCCTGTGCCCGCCGGGGCCCGTGGACGCGCTGTCCCTGCTGGAGGAGGGCAACACCGTCGCCTTCTGCACGCGGGACCAGGGGCCGGGCGCGTGGAGCCCGCTCGAACTGGCCGCGGCCGTCCGCCGGCACGCGCGTGAGCTGGGCCAGCGCCCCCGCGGGCTGGACCGCAGACTGGTGGAGGCGGCCACGCTGGGCGGGGCCAGGGCACTGGGCATGGACCGGGGCAAGGGGCGGATCGGCACGCTGGCCCGCGGCGGGCGGGCCGACTTCGCGGTCTACGACGCACGCGGGCGCTATCCGTACGCGGCCCTGCTGGCCGCACCGCCCTGCCTCGGGACGGTCGTCGGCGGCGCGATCAGCGGAACCGGCTCTCCACCTGCTCCAGCAGCTCCTTGAGCTGCTCGCGCTGCGCTTCCGAGAGCACCGAGAACAACTCCTCCCCCGCCTGCCCGCGCGCGTCGCGGGCCCGTTCCGACAGGGCGCTGCCCTCGGGCGTGATCATGATCAGCGTCGAGCGGCGGTTGGCCGGATCGACCTCCCTGCGCACCAGCCCCGCCTCCTCCAGCGCGTCCACGACGGGCGTGAGCGAGCGCGGCACGATCCGCAGCTCGTCCGCGAGCCGCACCATGCGCGGCGGCTGCTCGGCCTCGGCGATGGCCCGCAACGCCCGCGCCTGCCCTGGATTGAGCCCGAGCGGCTCCAGCCGATGAATGTAGCCGTGCCGCAACCGCTTGCCGACCAGGAACAACAGCTCGGCGAGCGCCTTCTCTCCCATGTCGGCCAGTTTACCGGAACAAATATGAGCTAACCTCTGTTTGAGCGGACATCTGAAAAGGAGCTCCATTTGACCGAAGAACCACGTGCGCCACTCGGGCGCATCATCAAGCTGTTCGGCCCCTACCGCGGTCGCCTGACCGTGGTGGGCTCGTTCATCGTGCTGTCCTCCGTGGTGTCGCTGGCCTCGCCGTTCCTGCTGCGCGAGGTGCTGGACGTGGCGATCCCGTCCAGGGACACCGGGCTGCTCGCGCTGCTGGCCCTGGGCATGATCCTCGTGGCGCTCGTCACGACCGTGTTCGACGTGCTGCAGACGCTCGTCTCCACGACCGTGGGCCAGCGGGTCATGCACGACCTGCGCGTCGCGGTCTACGGCCACCTGCAGCGCATGTCGCTGGCCTTCTTCACCAGGACCAGGACCGGCGAGGTGCAGTCGCGCATCGCCAACGACATCGGCGGCATGCAGTCCGTCGTCACCTCGACGGCCGCCTCCCTCGTCTCCAACCTCACCACCGTGATCGCCACGATCGTCGCCATGATCGCGCTCGACTGGCGGCTGACGCTGGTCTCGCTCGTGTTGCTGCCGGTGTTCGTGTGGATCAGCCGCAAGGTCGGCTCCGAGCGCAAGCGCATCACCTCGGAACGGCAGCGCAAGCTCGCGAGCATCGCCTCCATGGTCCAGGAGTCGTTGTCGATCAGCGGCATCCTGCTGGGCCGCACGATGGGCCGCTCCACCGAGCTGACCGAGCGCTTCGGCCGGGCCTCCGACGAGCTGGCCGATCTCGGCGTGCGGACCAGCATGGCCGGGCGCTGGCGGCAGTCCTCCATCCAGCTCGTCATGGCCGCGATGCCCGCGCTGATCTACTGGGCCGTCGGCCACACGGGCACGATCTCGGTGGGCACGCTGGTGGCGTTCACGACGTTGCAGACCAGCCTGTTCCGGCCGGCGGTCTCGCTGCTGCGGCTCGGGGTCGAGGTGCAGACGTCGCTGGCGCTGTTCGGGCGGATCTTCGAGTATCTCGACCTGCCGGTGGACATCCACCCCGGCAAGCGGGAGCCGGCGGAGGTGCGCGGCGAGGTCCGCTTCGAGCAGGTCGACTTCTCCTACGGCGACACGCCCACGCTGACCGGCGTCGACCTCACCGTGCCGGCGGGCGGCAGCCTGGCCATCGTCGGCGAGACCGGCTCGGGCAAGACCACGATGAGCTACCTGCTGCCCCGGCTCTACGACGTCACGGGCGGGCGGGTCACGATCGACGACGTGGACGTGCGGGAGCTGACGTTCGAGACGCTGAGCGACACGGTCGGCGTGGTGTCGCAGGAGACCTACCTCTTCCACGCCTCGATCGCCGACAACCTGCGTTTCGCCCGGCCGTCGGCCACCGACGAGGAGCTGGAGGCGGCGGCGCGGGCCGCGCGCATCCACGACCACATCGCCTCGCTGCCCGACGGTTACGACACCATGGTGGGCGAGCGCGGCTACCGCTTCTCCGGAGGTGAGAAGCAGCGCCTGGCCATCGCCCGCACGCTGCTGCGCGACCCGCCCGTGCTGATCCTCGACGAGGCCACCAGCGCGCTGGACACGCAGACCGAGAAGGCCGTTCAGGGGGCGCTCGACACGCTGGCGCGGGGCCGTACGACGATCACGATCGCCCATCGCCTGTCCACCGTCCGCGACGCGGACCAGATCGTCGTGCTCGACCACGGACGCATCGTCGAGCGCGGCAACCACGACGAGCTGATGGCCCGCGGCGGCCGGTACGCGGCGCTGGTGAGCCGCGACCAACCGCTCGAACTGGTCTAGCCAAGGTCGTCGGGCACCCGAGCCTTGAGAAGGCCTGACCGGCGCGACCGCTGAAGGCGCGTGCGGCGGGAACGGGCGCGTGGGCCACGGCGGGCGCAGCGGGTCTCCGACACGCATGACGGCGGCTGCCCGTGGGGGTTGCCAAGAAAGCCTGTGATTCTCGAGAACGGGCGAGGACTCCCGGGAAAGCCTCCAGCAAGGCAACTACCCTCGTGGCGTGCACAACACCAGATACGCACCCTCCGGCATGGTGTGCAGCGTCGACCACCTGGCCTCGGCGGCCGGGCTGGCGATGCTGGAGCGCGGCGGGTCGGCCGCCGACGCGGCCATCGCCGCCAACGCCGTGCTCTCCGTCGTCGCCCCGCACATGTGCGGGCTCGGCGGCGACCTGTTCGCCCTCGTCCACGACGGCGGGGTGAAAGCGCTCAACGCCTCGGGACGCGCGGGCTCCGGCGCCGACCCCGACCGCCTGCGGTCCGAAGGCCACACGCGCATGCCGCACCTGCACGACGTCAGGTCCGTGCCGGTGCCCGGCTGCGTGGACGGCTGGCTCGCGCTGCACGCCAGGCACGCCCGCCTGCCCATGACCGACCTGCTCGCACCGGCGATCCGGCTGGCCAGGGACGGGTTCCCGGCCTCGCCGCTGATGGTGGCGGGCGCCAGGAACGCGGCGCGGCGGCCGGGCGGGGGCGACTTCGCCTCCGTACGCGCCGCGGGAGACCGCGTGACCAGGCCCGGCGTGGCCCGCGCGCTCCAGGCCGTGGCCGAGCGCGGCAGGGACGGGTTCTACCTGGGCGAGTTCGGGCAGGGCCTGGTCGAGCTGGGGGCGGGCGAATATTCCGAGGCCGACCTGGCCGCGCCGGGCGCCGACTGGGTCGAGCCGCTCAGGACACGCGTGTACGGCCACGACGTCTGGTCGATGCCGCCCAACTCCCAGGGTTACCTGCTGCTGATGTCCCTCGCCATCACCGAGCGGCTCGACCTGCCCGCCGCCCCGCGCCATGCCGCCTGGGCCCACCTGCTGGCCGAGGCCGCCAGGGTCGCCGGGCACGACCGGCTCGACGTGCTGCACGAGGCGGCCAAGGACCTGCTCGACCCGGCCGAGATCACCAGGCGGCGGGCGATGATCGACCCCAGGGCCCGGCTGCGGCTGGGAGGTCCTGCGGGGCAGGGCGACACGACCTACCTGTGCGCGGTGGACGGCGACGGCATGGGCGTGTCGCTCATCCAGTCGAACGCGTCCGGGTTCGGCGGCATGGTGTTCGAGCCGCGTACCGGGATCAACCTCCACAACCGCGGCATCGGCTTCTCACTCAAGCCCGGTCATCCCGCCGAGTACGGCCCCGGCAGGCGCCCGCCCCACACGCTGACCCCCGCGCTGATCACCCGCCGCGACGGCACGCTCAGGTCCGTGGTGGGCACGATGGGCGGCGACGCGCAGCCGCAGATCCTGCTCCAGGTCATCACCCGGCTGCTGCGGCACGGTGAGGAGCCCGGGCAGGCGGTCTCCGCGCCGCGCTGGCGGCTGGGCACCGGCGGCACCGGGTTCGACACCTGGGAGGCGCCCGACGACGCCGGTCTCGACCTGGAGGACGGCGGGACCTGGTCCGACGGCCTGGGGGCGCTCGGGCACCGGGTGGCGGCGCTGCCGTACGGGAGCTCGTTCGGCCACGCGCACCTCATCGACGTGCGCGCGGACGGGATGCTGGCGGGCGCGGCCGACCCGCGCTCGCTCGTCGGCGCCGCGGTCGGACGCTGATCGAATGGACAAGAGAAGTTGACACAGGCCAAATCAGAGGATTTCGGCCCGCTCCCTGGGTAGGGGGCGCGTATGACCGAAAAACCTCCGAACCGCTACGGAATGAGCGACGAGCAGGAGATCGAGGTCGAGGAATGGACCGACGACCTCGGCTTCCGTCATGAGATCGTCGAGGACGACCCTCAGCACAGGGACACGCTCGACGAGCGCCTGTGGCGGGAGTCGAAGGACCGGCTGCACGAGCCCCGGCCCAAGCACCGGCTGACCCAGCCGGACGAGGGGCTGGAGCCCGACCGGGACGACGAGGAGATCGGCGAGGACTACGGCGGCGACGACGACGACGACCTGTCGGCCGAGGAGCGGGCCGTGCGCATCGACCCGGACGAGCGCCTCACGTGAGCCGCCCCAGCGCGGCCCCTCACGTGAGCCGCTCCAGAGCGGCCCCTCACGTGAGCCGCTCCAGAGCGGCCCCTCACGTGAGCCGCTCCAGAGCGGCCCTTTACGTGAGCCGCTCCAGAGCGGGCAGCAGGGCGTGCAGGTCTTCGGCGACCACGTCGGCGGCCTCCGCTTGCGGGCGCCCGGCATGCAGGTAGCCCCACGGGCCTCGGCGCAGCAGCGCGGTCCGCATGCCCGCCGCGGCGGCCGGCAGCACGTCGTTGTCGAGCCGGTCGCCCACGTAGAGGATCTCGGCGGGCTCGCGCCCCGCCACCGCCGTGACCTTGGCGAAGAAGCCGGGATCGGGCTTGGCGACGCCCCAGCCGTCGGAGGTGTGCACGGAGTCGGCGGGCAGGTCCATGGCGACCAGCGCGTCGTAGGCGTGCCGCGGCTGGTTGCCGGCGATGATCACCTGGCGTCCGGCGGCGCGGATGGCGCCCAGGGCCTCGCGCACGTCGGGGTAGAGGTCGCCCTCGTCGAAGTGGTTGCGCGGGCCGCCGGGGTCGTCCCGCTCCCAGGCGGCCTCCTCCGCGGCCAGGTCGATGCCGGGGCGGACGAGCCGGAAGGCTTCGGCGTAGGTCATGTCCAGCGCGACCATGCCGCCGAGCACGCCCATCAGCACGAACGGGGTCACGCCCAGCCGCTCGGCCCAGCGGGTCCAGATGCGCGTCTCGTCGATCAACGTCTCACCGACGTCGAACACCACAGCCTTGATCATCGATCCCCTCCTCTACCTAAGGACACGGTAGGACAAAATACCCGTAAAGGGATCTTTGCTCATGGTGCGAGCTTCTCCATCGCCTTGGCGATCCGCTTCTCCGACACGGGGGTCGGGGTGCCGAGCGTCTGGGCGAAGAAACTCACCCGCAACTCCTCGATCATCCAGCGGATCTCCACCACGTCCGCGTCCCCCCGCCGCGCCGGATGCAGCTTCTCCCGCAGGTCGTGATAGTCGTCCTCGACCTTGTGCACCCGATCCATCCACTCCTGGTCCCGCCACGGCTCCTCGGGGAGCTTGGCCAGGCGGCGGTCGATCGCCCGGAGGTAACGCAGGATGTCGGAAAGCCGCCGGTAACCCGTGGCCTTGACGAAGCCCGCGAAGACGAGCCGGCCGAGCTGGTCGCGCACATCGTCCGTGGCCGCGCTCTGGCGCAGGCCGTCGAGGCGGACGCCGGCCTCGTGCCAGACGCTCAGGATCTGCTCCACCCGCTCCAGGACGTCGCGCGCCGTGTCGTAGAGGTGGGCGCGCACGTGCTGGTAGAGGCGGTCGAAGGCGACCGGGTCCCAGGCGGGGCCGCCGACGTCGAGCATGAGCTTGTCCACGGCCGCGTCCACCACGTCGTCGAACAGGGCCACCGCCCCTCCGTGCGGGCTGCGTGACAGGGCCAGCTTGGCCTGGTTGGACAGGCCGCCGAGCAGGGACTTGGCGGGGTTGGTGACGTTGAGCAGGAGCAGGCGGCGCACGCCGGGCCAGTGGGAGCGGATCTGCTCGGCCTGCGTCTCGAAGATCTTGACGGAGACCGAGTCGCCCGCGTCCACCAGCGCGGGATAGCCCTTCATGCGGCCCTGCTCGAACACCTTGGGCAGGGTGCCGAAGCTCCACGTGTGCAGGCCGGTCTGCTCAAGGTCGTCGCCGGCCTGCGAGAGCGTCTGGCGCAGGCGGGGCGCCAGGCGGCGCTTGAGCGCGTCGAGGTCCTTGTCCTCGGCCACCGTGCGCTTGCGCTCGTCGATCACCCGATAGGTGATCCGCAGGTGCTCGGGCACCTGGTCGAGCTGCCAGGCCTCACGCGGCACGCGTATGCCGGTGATCCGGAGCAGTTCGCGCTCCACGGCCGCCAGCAGCGGCTCCCCGCCCTGCTCGACCCCGGCGAGCACCTGCTTGGAGTAGTTGGGGGCGGGCACGAAGTTGCGGCGCACGTGCTTCGGCAGGGAGCGGATCAGCGCGGTGATCAGCTCTTCGCGCAGGCCGGGGATCTGCCAGTCGAAGCCGTCGGAGTTGACCTGGTTGAGCACCTGGAGCGGCACGTGGACGGTGACGCCGTCGGCGTCGGCCCCGGGCTCGAACTGGTAGGTCAGCCTCATGCGCTGGCCGAGCTGTTTCCAGTTGTCGGGATAGTCGCGGGTGCTGACGTCGGCGCCCTCGTTGACCAGCATCTCAGGCGAGAACGTGAGCAGGTCGGGCTGCTCCTGCCCGGCCTGCTTCCACCACGAGTCGAAATGCCTGGCCGAGACCACGTCGGCGGGCACGCGCTGGTCGTAGAAGTCGTGGAGCGCCTCGTCGTCCACCATGATGTCGCGGCGGCGGGCGCGGTTCTCCAGCTCCTCGACCTCTTCGAGCAGCCGCCGGTTGTCCTTCAGGAAGCGGTGGTGGGTGTCCCAGTCGCCCTCGACCAGCGCGTGCCTGATGAACAGCTCCCGCGACAGGTCGGGGTCGATGCGGCCGTAGTTGACCTTGCGCCCGACCACGAGCGGCACGCCGTAGAGGGTGACCTTCTCCATGGCGATCACGGCGCCCTGGTTCTTCTCCCAGTGCGGCTCGGAGTAGGTGCGTTTGACCAGGTGCTGGGCGAGCGGCTCGACCCAGTCGGGCTCGATCTTGGCGTTGACCCGCGCCCAGAGGCGCGAGGTCTCGACCAGTTCGGCCGACATGATCCACTGGGGCTGCTTCTTGGCCAGCGTCGAGCCGGGGAAGACGGCGAAGCGGGCGTTGCGGGCGCCCAGGTATTCCTGGATCGGCCTGCGGCCTTCCTGGCCGCGCTGCTTGTCCATGACGTCCTTGACGCCGATGTGCGACAGCAGCCCGACGAGCAGGGACACGTGCACGTGGTACGGCTGCGCGCTCTCGCTGTTGGGCTGGGCCCCGAGCGACTGGCGAATCTGGCTGTAGATGTCCTGCCATTCGCGTACGCGCAGGTAGTTGAGGAACTCGCCCTTGCACAACCGCCTGAACGCGCTGGAGGACAGCTCCTTCTGCTTCTCGCGCAGGTAGTTCCACAGGTTGAGGTAGGCCATGAAGTCGGACTCGGGGTCGGCGAAGCGGCGGTGCCTCTCGTCGGCCTGCTGCTGCTTGTCCGAGGGCCGTTCGCGCGGGTCCTGGATGGACAGGGCGGCGGCGATCACCATGACCTCGCGCAGGCAGCCGTTCTTCTCGGCCTCGAGGACCATGCGGCCCAGGCGCGGGTCCACGGGGAGTTGCGCCAGCTTGCGGCCGACGCCGGTGAGCTGGTTCTGGGCGTCGAACGCGCCCAGCTCGTGCAGCAGGCTGACGCCGTCCTTGACCTGGCGGCGGTCCGGCGGCTCGACGAACGGGAAGGCCTCGATGTCGCCCAGCCCGATCGAGGTCATCTGGAGGATGACGGAGGCCAGGTTGGTGCGCAGGATCTCGGGGTCGGTGAACTCCGGCCGGTTGAGGAAGTCCTCCTCCTCGTAGAGCCGGACGCAGATGCCGTCGGAGGTGCGCCCCGAGCGGCCCTTGCGCTGGTTGGCGCTGGCCTGCGAGATCGGCTCGATGGGCAGGCGCTGCACCTTGGTGCGGTGGCTGTAGCGGGAGATGCGGGCGAACCCGGGGTCCACGACGTATTTGATGCCGGGGACGGTGAGCGAGGTCTCCGCGACGTTGGTGGCCAGCACGATGCGGCGGCCGGTGTGGCTCTGGAAGACGCGGTGCTGCTCGGCGGCGCTCAGCCGGGCGTAGAGCGGGAGCACGTCGGTGTTGCGGAACTCGGCCTTGCCCAGCGCGTCGGCGGCGTCGCGGATCTCCCGCTCGCCCGACAGGAACACCAGGATGTCGCCTGGGCCGTGGCTGATCAGCTCCCGGCAGGCGGCCACGATGCCCTGCGTCTGGTCGTCGTCATCGTCCAGCGGCCGGTAGAGCACCTCGACCGGGTAGGTGCGGCCGGACACCTCGACGATCGGGGCGTCGTCGAAGTGGCGGGAGAACCGCTCGGGGTCGATCGTGGCGCTGGTGATGATGACCTTGAGGTCGGGTCGCCTGGGCAGGAGCTGTTTCAGGTAGCCCAGGATGAAGTCGATGTTGAGGCTGCGTTCGTGGGCCTCGTCGATGATCAGCGTGTCGTACTGGTCGAGCATCCGGTCGTTCTGCAGCTCGGCCAGCAGGATGCCGTCGGTCATGAGCTTGACCAGCGTGCGCTCGCTCGCCTGGTCGGTGAAGCGCACCTTGTAGCCGACCACCTCGCCCAGATTGGTGCCGAGCTCTTCTGCGATGCGCTCGGCGACGGTGCGGGCGGCGATGCGGCGTGGCTGGGTGTGGCCGATCAGGCCGCGGACACCCCTGCCCAGTTCCAGGCAGATCTTGGGGATCTGGGTGGTCTTGCCGGAGCCTGTCTCTCCGGCGATGATCACGACCTGGTGGTCGCGGATGGCCTCAAGGATGTCATCCTTGCGCTGCGACACGGGCAGGTTTTCCGGATATTTCACTACCGGCACGGCCTCGCGGCGCCGTACCAGTCGTTTCTCGGCCCGTTCCAGGTCGGCGAGAATCTCCGCGGCTATCTTGTCGCGGGTGTCGCGCGAGCGCACCCGGCGCATGCCGTCGAGCCTGCGCCGCAGGCGCCGCTGGTCGCGGGGCATCAGGTCGGGCAGGCGGGATTCGAGCTCGGCGAGTGGTGAGGACAACGAAGGCGTTCCCATACTGCTTTCAGGATATTTGAGCTCCGCGTCCCCGGAGCCAACCGCCCATGCTGCCCGACCGCACCCGCCTTCCGCATCCCAATATCTCCGTGTCTAGTGATCGTGAATCGTGATCACGTAGCCGTCGGGGTCGGCGAAGCTGAACGTGCGCCCGAACGGGCCGTCCACGGGCGGGGCCACGATGGGCACGTCCGCCGCCTTCAGCTCGTCGTGCAGCCGCTGGGCGTCGTCGGCCTTGAACCAGAGCGCCACGCCGGTGCCAGGGCGCTGGGGCAGGTCCACGCCGGGGAGCGGCTCGCGTACGGCGAAGGCGATGGGCTGGGTGGCGAACACGACGGCGTGCGGCGGGCCGGCGGGGTCCGCTTGAGGCCGAGGCGCCCCTCGTAGAACTCGGCGGCCTTGGCGAGGTCGCGGACCTGCAGGGCGACGAAGTCGACACCGGTGACGGTCATGGTTTACTCCCTTGGGTATGTCAGGACTCTGACATAAGAGAGCTTATGTCAGAATGTTGACATGATGCAAATGGACCTCGGCCGCAGCGTCGGCTACCAGCTCAAGAGGGTGCAGTCCGCCCTGCGGGCCGCCATGGACGGTGTGCTGCGGGCGCACGGGCTCACGACGCCGCAGTTCTCCTGCCTGGAGCTGCTCGGGCAGCGGCCGGGGTTGTCGAACGCGGAGCTGGCGCGCGGGGCGTTCGTGACACGTCAGTCGATGAACGTGCTGCTGCGGAGCCTGCAGGAGGCCGGGCTCGTAGAGCGGCCCGCGACGGCCGAGTCGGGGCGCGCGCTGCCCACGCGGCTGACGGACGCCGGTGAACGGGTCCTGAACGCGGCCAGGACCGACGTGGAAGCGATCGAACGCCGGATGACGACCGGACTGAGCCCGGCCCAGGCGCAGACGCTCGTGACGCAGCTCGCGGACATGGCCGACGCGCTCTCCGGCCGTGATCGTTGAACCCCATCACGGCATGACGACGCGCCCCTCGCGGCCCGCGAACCGATCGGCCGCGAGATCGGCGCTCCACTCGCGGGGTCGCCGCCGCGGCGCGCTCCGCCCGCGCATGGCCGCCGCCGCGCGCGCTATCCGCGGGTGGCCGCC